>NZ_PSWK01000006.1:0-134995 GCF_002932735.1 Rathayibacter sp. AY1B7 | reverse complement strand
CGTGGAGCCACACGTTGCCGACGGCGACACGGAGCGATCGCAGGAACCGTTAGATACGGGGATCGGTCAGTGGGCGCTCGAAGCGGCGATCGGGTTTGAGGAGGCGTAGTGCTCATCCGCTTCGCTCCGGAGCTGCTCACCGCCGGCGGCCCCGACAACGGCTGGAACCCGACTCCGACCGACCGCGTGCAGATCGCGTACGGAGCCGACTCCCGCCTGCAGAACTCGCTCGCCCTGGCCGACGCCACCGGCTCCAGCGCCTTCACCGACCTCGCGGCCGTGCAGGGCGCCTGGTTCTTCGGCCTGAACCGCAGCCTCGGCCCGGTCTACGACCCGGCCACCGGAGTCGTCTTCGACGGCGTCCAGGCCGACGGGTCCGTCAACCGCAACAGCGGCGCCGAGAGCACGATCCACGGCCTGCTGGCGATGCTGGCGCTCGACGAGCACCCGGACGTCGCCGACCGTGCCCGCTCCGTCGCCACCGAGCGCTCGCGCGACGGACTGACGCTGGTCGAGGCGGAGAGTGCGCGCGGTGGCACCGTCGTCACGCCCGAGTCGTCCTGGACGGGGGAGGCCGGCTGGAGCGGCTCGTACCTCTCGCTGACCGATCCGCGCCGCGCGGTCTCGATCCCGATCGGATCGTCGTCGCAAGACCGCGTCGTGGAGGCCGTCATCGATCAGCCGCAGCGCGGCACCGAGCGCACGCCGCTCAGCGTCTGGACGTCGGGCACGCGCCCGCTCGACCTGCTCCGCTCGACCGTCGGGTCGCAGGGGGTCACGGAGGCGTCGGGCGCGCTACTGCCGCAGAAGCTCCGCCGCACCGTGCCGGCGGGCTCCTCGAGCGTCGAGGTCCGTCCCCTGAGCGGTGAGACGCGCCTGGACGCGCTGCTGGTGCGCCCGCTGGTGTCGCGCCTCGTCGTGGGAGGCGAGGGCGGCCGCACCGAGCTGATCCGCAACTCCACCGACGGTGTGCGCACCACGGCGATCGGCGTCTCGGGCGGCTCCGGCACCCTGCGCGTCTACTCGCAGGACGGCGCGATCGTGAGCGAGACGTCGCCGTCCGGAGCCGTCTCCGTGCAGCTGCCCGCGCAGGGCTTCGCGGTGCTGGTGGGCTGAGGGCGTCCCTGCTGGTCGAGTAGCCGCTGCTCGATCGGCAGGGGGCGGTGAGTCCTCGGAAGTCGCGGTACTCGCGTTCGAGTACCGCGACTTCTGCGTTCTCGTGGGGGCGAGGGCGGCGGGGAGGTGCGCGGCTGGGCGCGGACCATCAATTCGATGAGAGCGCTCTCTCGAAAACGCTTGACCTCTCCGCGGGGGCGTGCGTAAGCTCGCCGCACACCTTGTGAGAGCGCTCTCACATACGCGGAACAGCACGCGTGAGAGCGCTCGCAGGGGTGCCCCACCACCATCACGAAGGAGTGACCGTGCCCTATTCACGACGCACCAGGATCGCCGCGGCGATCGCCGGCGCCTCGGCCCTCGCCCTGATCGTCACCGGATGCTCGTCGGGATCCGACGCCTCCGAGGGCGGCGAGATCGAGCTGACCGTCACCACGTTCAACGCCATGGGCTTCGACGAGCTCTACGGCGAGTACGAGGACGCCAACCCGGGGATCACCATCGTCCCGAACAACATCGACACCGGCGGCAACGCGCGGACCGACGCGTTCACCAAGCTCGCCGCCGGCTCCGGACTCGCCGACGTCGTCGCCATCGAGGAGGGCTGGCTCGGCTCCGTCATGGAGGTCTCGGACCAGTTCGTCGACCTGCGCGACCACGGCATCGAGGACCGCAAGGCCGACTGGGTCGACTGGAAGTACGAGCAGGCGACCGACCCCGAGGGGCGCGTCATCGGCTACGGCACCGACATCGGACCCGAGGGCCTCTGCTACAACACGGCCGCCTTCGAGGCCGCCGGCATGCCCACCGACCGCGCCGCCGTCGCCGAGATGCTCGGCGGACCGGACGCGACCTGGGACGACTACTTCGCCGCCGGTCAGAAGTACCACGACGCCACCGGCAAGGCCTGGTTCGACCACTCCGGATTCGTCTGGAACGCCATGGTCAACCAGCTGCCTGAGGGGTACTACACCTCCGACGGCGAGCTGAACGTCGAGGGCAACCCGGAGCTCGAGGAGCGCTGGGGCCAGCTGACCGACGCCACCGCCTCCGGACTCTCGGCCGCGCAGAAGGCGTGGGACTGGAACAAGGGCAAGTCGTTCACCGACCAGACCTTCGCCACCTTCGTCTGCCCGGGCTGGATGTTCGGCACGCTGAAGAGCAACGTCGAGGCCGGCGGCGGGAACGCCGAGGCCACCGGCTGGGACTTCGCCGACGTCTTCCCCGGCGGCCCCGCCAACTGGGGCGGCTCGTTCCTCTCGGTTCCGACCCAGTCGAAGCACCCCGCCGAGGCCGCCGCGCTGGCGTCGTGGCTCAGTGAGCCGGAGCAGCAGCTGAAGGCGTTCGAGGCGGCCGGACCGTTCCCGAGCACCCTCGACGCGCAGAAGGAGCTCGCCTCGGCGGCCGCTCCCGACCCCGGCATGAACGACTCCCCGACCGGCGCGATCCTCGCGCAGCGCGCCGAGGGCGTCGTCGCCCAGTACAAGGGCCCGGACGACTCGCTGATCCAGGAGAACGTCTTCGGACCGGTCCTGCAGAAGGTCGACCGCGGCGAGATCGACGGCAAGGAGGGCTGGAACGAGGCGCTTCAGCTCCTCGGCGAGCTCGTCGACTGATCCGGTCGGGCCGACGCCCGGGGGCTGACCCCTCCGAGCCGACGCCCAACCGACACGGGAGGTCCGGCCGCCACCGGACCTCCCGGTCCCCGTGCGGCCGGGCCGCCCGCATCCCGGGCCACCTCGCCGCACGGGAGAAACGCTGCCGCCCGCCGGCCCGAGGCCTCTCCGGCCCCGCCGCCCGCGACTCCTCCCGGTCGGCCCTACCGCCCGCGACCCTCCCGGCCGGCCCCGCCGCATCCCCTCCGACTCCGACTCGACCTCGAAGAGAGCGCCATGACGAGCACACTCACCCCGCCGGCCACGGCGACGCCCACCGCGGGGAAGCGGCGCCCGGCGCCCCGACTCCCGCTGACCTTCCGCCAGCGCGCGAGCCGCTTCGACGTGAAGGCCTCGCCCTACCTCTACATCTCGCCGTTCTTCCTGCTCTTCGCGCTCACCGGCGCGTTCCCGCTGGTCTACACGCTCGTGGTGTCGCTCTACGACTGGCAGCTGCTGCAGGGCCAGGGCGACTTCGTCGGGTTCGCGAACTTCGCGGCCGTGCTCGGCGACCGCTTCTTCTGGAACTCGATCGTCAACACGCTGAGCATCTTCCTGCTCTCCACGATCCCGCAGCTCGCCGTCGCGCTGCTGCTCGCGGCCGCCCTCGACCAGGCGCTGCGGGCCAGCACCTTCTGGCGGATGAGCATCCTGCTGCCGTACATCGTCTCGCCGGTCGCGGTCGCGCTGATCTTCTCGAGCGTCTTCAGCGACCAGGAGGGCCTGATCAACAATCTGATCGGCCTCGTGGGCATCAGCCCGATCGAGTGGACGAACGACCGCCTCGCCAGCCACGTCGCGATCGCGACGATGGTCAACTGGCGCTGGACCGGCTACAACGCCCTCATCCTCCTCGCCGCCATGCAGGCCGTGCCGCGCGAGCTGCACGAGTCGGCCGCGATCGACGGGGCGAACGCGTTCCGCCGCTTCCGCTCGATCACGATCCCCAGCATCCGGCCGACCCTGATCTTCGTGATCATCACCGCCACCATCGGCGGCCTGCAGATCTTCGCCGAGCCGCGCCTGTTCGACGTGTCGAATGCGGGCGGCATCGGCGGGTCGGACCGGCAGTTCCAGACCACCGTCCTCTACCTCTGGGAGATGGCGTTCTTCCGCCAGAACTTCGGCGAGGCGGCCGCGATCGCGTGGCTGCTGTTCCTCCTGATCGTGCTGATCGGCCTGCTGAACTTCGCGATCTCGCGGCGGATCGCCTCCGTCGAGAACCGGATCTCGCAGCGCTCGAAGCGCCGCTCCGCCCGCCCCGCGACCGCCGACGAGATCGCCGCCGCGGACCCCCTGCTCACCACCACCGGCCTCGGCCAGAACGAGAGCGAGCGATGACCGCCCCCGCCACCTCCGCCGCCTTCCCGGTGCGCCGCGTCCGCGCCTCCCGCGCCGGCCGCGTCGACCGGCCCGGCTTCCTCACCTACGGGCTGCTGAGCGCCTTCATCCTCGGCTCGACCTACCCGCTGTGGTGGTCGTTCGTCGTGGCGAGCGGCTCGAACGCGACCCGCAGCGAGACCCTGCCGCTCGTCCCGGGCGGCAACTTCCTCGCCAACGCCTCGCAGGTGCTGACCGCGATCCCGTTCTGGACGGCGCTGCTGAACAGCGTCATCGTCTCGGGGATCATCACGCTCTCGGTCGTGTCGTTCTCGACGCTCGCCGGCTACGCCTTCGCGAAGCTGCGGTTCCGCGGGCGCGACGGCCTGATGATCGGAGTGGTCGCGACCATGGCGATCCCGACGCAGCTGGGCATCATCCCGCTGTTCATCCTGATGCGGCAGCTCGGCTGGACGGGCTCGCTCGGCGCCGTGATCGTGCCGACGCTGGTCACCGCGTTCGGCGTGTTCTTCATGCGGCAGTACCTGGTCGACGTGATCCCGGACGAGCTGATCGAGGCGGCGCGCGTGGACGGAGCGAACCAGTTCCGGACGTTCCTCACCGTCGCCGTCCCGGCGGCGCGACCGGCGATGGCGATCCTCGGGCTCTTCACGTTCATGATGGCCTGGACCGACTTCCTCTGGCCGCTGATCGTCCTCAGCCCGACGAACCCGACCCTGCAGACGGCGCTCGCGCAGCTGCAGTCGGGCTACTACGTCGACTACTCGATCGTGCTGGCCGGCGCCGTGCTCTCGGTGATCCCGCTGCTGGTGCTGTTCCTGCTCGCCGGACGCCAGCTCATCGCGGGCATCATGAGCGGAGCGGTGAAGGGCTGACGCCCGGAGACTCCCGCCGGACCGGGTCGGGGGACATCGGACCGCGGGACGGGGGCCTCGGGCCCGGGGCCGTGGTGCTCCGGGTCCGGGGGTCGGGGGGGTGCGGTGAGGGATCGGGCAGTGGACTGAGCGGCCGGCGGGTTCGCGACCCGGCGGGTCGTCGTGCTCGGATCATCCCGATCGCTGCCGCGCAGGACCCCGTCGATCACGCCCCGTCCGGCCCTCCTGGCCCGACCTCCCGCCGCCTAGGCTGGCGCGGAGGAGGCGACATGGAGCCGAAGGACCGGCGCGACGAGGACCCCTCGAGCGGGCCGGAGCAGCCGCGTCCGGGGGACGGGCCGACGCCGTCGGAGCAGGCGCTGCGCGCCATCCGCGACGTCGCGAACGGGGCGGATCCGATGAGCGAGGCGTTCCGGCTGTCGAACGACTTCACCGACCGGCAGGCCGAGCGGCTCCGGAGACTCCTCGCGCGCTTCCGCCGCGGGCGCTGACGGGCGCGGGGCGGCCTGCCGCCGGCGGCGGGCGATCGATCGCTGCGCGCCGGTCGTGTCGGCCATCGCCGAGGCGGCGCCCCCGATCGCCCGGCGCCACCCCGAACGGCCGCTATCCGAGCCCTCGCACGCCGCGGACTCGCTCCGGTGGCCCGCTCCGCCGCCCCGCATCACCCCCGAATGGCCGCGATCCGCGCCCCTTCGCGCCGAGGACGCCCCGCACGAGCCCGCTCCTCCGGCGCTCGGCTAGCCTCGGAGGCACCCGCGAGGAAGGCCCGCATGACCCACGACACCGCCTCGGCCGCCCCGACCCTCGAAGCCGTCGCCGCGCTGGCCGGAGTCTCCCGCGCGACGGTCAGCCGGGTCGTCAACGACTCCCCGCGCGTGAAGGACGGCGCCCGGACGGCAGTGCTCGCCGCGATCGAGCAGCTCGGCTACGTGCCCAACCGCGCCGCGCGCTCCCTCGCCAGCCGCCGCACGCAGACCGTCGCGCTCGTGGTGCCGGAGTCGGCGGCGAAGGTGTTCGCGGATCCGTTCCTCGCCTCGGTCGTGCAGGGGGCCGCGATGGCCTTCGCCGGCACCGAGTACACGCTCACCATCGTGATCGCGTCGGAGGCGGCGCCCGAGAAGACGCGGCGCTACCTGCTCGGCGGCAACGTCGACGGCGCGCTCGTCGTCTCGCACCACAGCGGCGACCACTCCTACGCGCAGCTCGGCGCCTCGCTCCCCGTGGTCTTCGGCGGGCGGCCGCTGAGGGAGGAGGGCGGCAGCTACTTCGTCGACGTCGACAACACCGGAGCGGCGCGCACGGTCACCGAGCACCTCCTGGGCCTCGGCCGCACGGCCCCCGCGATGATCGCGAGCCGCCAGGACATGCCCGCCGCGATCGACCGCCTGTCCGGCTGGCGCTCGGCCGTCACCGCCGCGGGGCTCGACGACTCGCTCGTCGAGTACGGCGACTACTCGCCCGAGGACGGCGCGACCGCGATGCGCCGCCTGCTCGACTCCGGCCGGCCGATCGACGCGGTCTTCGCCTCCAACGACCAGATGGCGGCGGGCGCCCTGACGGCGCTGCGCGAGCGCGGCCTCACGGTGCCGGGCGACATCGCGCTCGCGGGATTCGACGGCGACTACTTCGCCGAGGCGAGCGAGCCGCGCCTCACCACGGTGCGCCAGCCCTCCACGGGCCTCGGCGAGGCGATGGCGGACGTGCTGGTGCGCCTCCTTGCCGGCGAGGAGGTGCAGCGCGTGACGCTGCTGCCGACCGAGCTGCTGGTGCGCGGCTCCACGGTCGCGGGCGCCTGACCCCGCGCCGAGTGCGCTGACCCGTTCGCTGAGTCGCCCGGAGCGGCTCCCCGCTGCGGCGTGTCGCGAGCCGATCCGGGCGACTCAGCGCGGGACGGGCTCGTCGGGGATGTCGAGCAGGTGGAAGGGACCCCGGGGGAGCGGGCCTGTGCTCCACAGCGCGACGACGGCCCAGCCGAGGTCGGCGTGCGCGACGGCGCCCTCGGGCAGGGTCCGGGTGAAGAGCGCGTAGTCGATCCCGTCGAGGGGGAGGGCGCTCACGTCCCACGCGGGCCGGTCGGCGGCCAGCTGCTGGGCCCGCGCCTCCGCTGCCACCATCGCGGCTCGCGTCCGGTCCTCGGGCAGGTCGGCGGGGATCGCCGAGAGGAGGAGCGAGCCGATCGCGAGCGCGGCCGTCGCGACCGGATCGGTGACCACTCCGTGCACCGAGCCGCGCGGCCCGAGGCGGACACCGGTCAGCCGCAGCGTCCGGACCGAGTACGAGCCGCCGTCCCGCTCGGCGCGGACCGAGAGGTCGTCGACCGGCCCGTCGTTCGTCCGCCCGCTCCCGTCGACGGACCACGGATCGGAGACGGGGACCAGCGCGCGCACGCCCTCATCCGACTCCCTGCGGCGCCCCCGGTCAAGAGGCGCAGGGCGAGGACCGGCGCAGAGGCCCGCAGGCGCGGCTCAGAACTCCTCGTAGTTGTAGGGCTCCGGGTCCTCGTCGATCACGGGGCGCGCGATCGTGGCGCGGTTGCTCTTGATGCGGGAGCGGATGTCCTCGACGGCGGCCTCGACGGCGCCGGTGGTCGACTCCTCGTCCTTGATGGAGACCTCGACGGGGACGGCGACGAGCTCACTGCTCGCGTCGAGCGTCATCTTCGCCTCGATGAGCTCGCCGTCCTCGGTGAACGCCGGGACCGTGACCGCTTCGGAGTGCTCCTGGCGGTCGATCGCGGTCACCAGGTCGAGGAGGGCCTCGGTCACGGCGTCGGTCGTCACGAAGCTCTTGGAGGCGTAGGTCAGCTGCTGCATGCCTCCACTCTCCCGAACGGGAGCGCCCCTCGCGCGGGGTTGCGCCTCGTCGGCCCAGCCCGTAGCGGAGGGGCAGCACGACCGGCGCGGGCGCGAGGAGTCAACCCTCTAGGCCGCGATCCGGGCGTCCGCTTCCCTGGTGGCGGGGCCTCGGGAGGAGGCGCGGGGGTCTCGGGATCCCGGGGCCCCGGCACTCGATCGGGAGGGGACCGGATGCGTCGGAGCGGCCGGGGACTCCGCGGCGACAGGGCGTTCCAGGGCGCCTTCCTGATCGGAGTCGGCCTCATGGCGGCCGTCGACGAGATCGTCTTCCACCAGATCCTCGCCTGGCACCACTTCTACGACCGCTCCACTCCGGCGATCGGCCTGCTCTCGGACGGGCTGCTGCACGCGGCCGAGATCCTCGCGCTCGTCGGCGGCGGCTTCCTGCTCGCCGACGCCCGGCGCCGATCCGCTCTGCGTCCGCGCACGGCGTGGGCCGCGGGGCTCACGGGGGCGGGGCTGTTCAAGCTGTGGGACGGAGTCGTCGACCACAAGCTGCTCCGGGTGCACCAGGTGCGCTACGACGTCGACCTGCTCCTCTACGACTCCGCCTGGATCGCCTCGGGAGCGGTGCTGCTCGCGGCGGGCCTGCTCCTCCTGCCGCGGCGGCGGCGCGCGACGGCGTGACCCCGCACGCCGACCACTCCCTGCTCGACCCGGGCCTGCTGCTCCTGGTCCCGCTGGCCGCAGCGGCGGCGCTCGGAGGGGGCGCCGCGGCACTCGAGCGGCGGCGCGGACGGCCGTGGCCGCTGCACCGCACCGCCCTGCTCCTCGGCGGGCTCGCGACCGCGGCGCTCTGCTTCACGGGTCCGCTCGCGGAGTGGTCGCACGCGGATCCGCGCGGGGCGATGCTGACGCACCTGGTCCTCGGGATGCTCGCGCCGCTCCTCCTGGTGCTCTCGGCCCCCGTCACCCTGGCCCTGCGCGCGCTCGACGTCACCGCGGCCCGACGGCTCTCGCGGCTGCTCCGGAGCCGCCCGGCCCGTCTCCTCGCCCACCCCGTGACGGCGCTCCTGCTCTCGACGGGCTCCCTCTGGCTCGTGCACGCGACCGGACTGCTCGCCGCCGCGCACGCCGATCCGCTGCTGCACCTCGCGCTCAGCGTGCACTTCCTCCTCAGCGGCTGCCTGATGACGGCGGCGCTCGCCGGAGTCGATCCGAACCCGCACCGCGCCCCGTTCGGCCTGCGCCTGGGGGTGCTCGGAGCGGGCATCGCCGCGCACGGGCTGCTCGCGACCGTGCTCTACGCGGAGGCTCCGGACGAGACCGGACGCCAGGCGGCGCTCCTGCTGTTCTACGGAGGCGACCTGCTCGAGACGGCGCTCGCCGTGGTCGTCTGCGCCCGGCGCTTCGCGGCGACGGCGCCCCGGCAACCCCCTCCGCCGAGCGCGCCCTGCTCCCTACGCTCGGACGCATGCTCCTCATCTTCGGGACCCGAGCCGTCGAGGACCTCCTCCGGACGCTCGTCTTCGTCTGCCGCGTCTGCGGGCAGCGCGACGAGCAGCGGATCCTCCGCCGCCGGACGCGCCTCTCGCTCTTCTTCGTCCCCGTCCTGACCGTCTCGACCCGCTACCTGCTCGAGTGCTCGCAGTGCGGCACCGTGTCCCCGATCAGCAAGGAGGAGGCGCAGGGCTCCGTCCGCTGGGCCGGCAACTCCGACCGGTGACCGCCCCGAGCGGGAGGCTCTCGCGGTGCGCTCAGCGCACCGGAGCCGGTACCGCCACGGGACGCGCGGCGACCGCGGCCGCGCGCCGCGTCGCCCAGTTGTTGAGCAGCAGCGCCGTCACGACGATGGCCGCGCCGAGCAGGGCGACGGGCCCCGGTCGGTAGCCGCCCGCCATGCTGATCGCGAAGGTCGTGACCGGGACGAGGTTCTGGAAGAGCGTGCCGTTGAGGGCGCCGAGCAGCTTGATGCCGGCGTTCCACAGCAGCACGGCGACGACGCCGGCCAGGAGGATCAGGTAGGCCAGCTGCGGCCAGGCCGCGAGCACCTCGGCTCCGGTCGGCGGGTGCGCGGAGCCGGTGGCCGTCGCCACGGCGACCGCGACGGCGATCGAGGGGCAGCCGAGCGCGGTGGTGAGCGTCGAGTACCGCAGCGCCGACCAGCCGGGGAACGCCGCGGCTCCGCGCGTGTAGACGACCCAGCAGATCGCGCCGAGCAGGGCGAGCAGCTCGCCGAACCCCAGCTCGCCGTCGAGGAGGAGGGTGACGTCGCCGCGGGTGACGACGAGTGCGACTCCGGCGAGCGCGAGCAGGATGCAGCCGACGGTGGCGGCCGGCGGCAGGCGACGCGCGCCGATGCTCGCGAGCACTGCGCCGATCGCGGGCATCATCCCCATCATCAGGCTGACGTTCGGGGCCGAGGTGAACCGCAGAGCCGTGAAGGCGAGCAGGCCGAAGCCGGCGAACCCGGAGGCGCCGAGCAGCGCCAGCCGCCACCCGCGGCCGTCGAGCCGGAAGGCGCGGAGCCCCTCCGCCCGGGCGAGCAGCAGGGCGAGGACGACCGCGGCGGCGGTGTAGCGGATGAGGGTCATGAAGAAGGAGTCGACCGTCGCCGCGATGCTGTCCGCGACCGGCAGCATGCCGCCCCAGAGGATCGGCGGGATCAGGCAGAAGAGCAGACCTCGCGACCGCATGGCACCCCTGACCCGTCGGGTGCGGCCGCCCCGGGCGGGGGCCGTCGCTCGATGGTGGACCCCGGCGGCTCGGCGCACAAGAGCGCCGCCGACCCCCGAACGGCCCGCCGCGGGGCCGAGCGGACAGGGGTGCGCCGGGTGTGGAGGAGGCTCGGCGAACCGACGGATCGAACACGACGAAGACGAAGAAGTCGCAAGGACCTTGTGTCGCCCCTTTAGGGTGACAAAATTTGTTTGCTTCCATCATCTCCGTGCCCCTAGGTTGATCGCAGCACCCCCCGATGCTGTCCTCTGTCAGGCCCTGCTCCGATCCCCCCCGTCGGACGCCGTTCCTCACTCGGGTCGCGCCCTCCCCGGCGACGACCTCCGTTCCGCGCGGGCGCTCATCAGCGCACATCGGCCCCCGGCCGCGGAGAGGAACAGTCATGACGACACAGCCCGGCCACGGCGCGGACGAGCCGGCGGCTCCCCGTCGCCGGGCGACCTGGGAGGCGCACGACGAGACGGCCTCGCGCCCGCTCTCGGGACGCCGTGCCGCCCGCTCCGGGCGCGAACGGGTCTCCGCTCCGCGCCGCCTCGCGTCCGCGACGCCTGCCGGAGCGGTGACGGTCCCCGCCGCCCCGACCGCGGTGCTGGAGCGTCCGGCCGCCCCGGCCGCTGTGGTCGAGCGATCTGTCGTGCCGGCCGCTGTCCTGGAGCGTCGGGCCGCGATGGTCGAGGGTCCGGCCGCGCCGACCGCCGTGGTCGAGCGTCCGTCCGCCGTGACCGCGCTCCTGGAGCGTCCGTCCGCCGCGACCGCGCTCCTGGAGCGTCCGGCTGCGCCGACCGCGCTGCTCGAGCGTCCGCCGGCCCCCGCCGCGGTCCTCGAGCGCACCGTGCTCCCCGCCGTCGACGCCGACCGGCTCCCTCCGGCATCCACTCCGATCCGCGGCACGCGCCCCCGCAGCGGCCGCCGCGCCTCGTCGCGCATCGGCGACCTGGTCGCCGCCCTCCCCGCCCACAACGAGGAGGCCGGGATCGCCGCGGCGATCGAGGGCCTGCGCCGGCAGACCTGGCCGCCGGACCGGATCGTCGTCATCGCCGACAACTGCACCGACGCCACGGTCGAGATCGCTCTCGCGCACGGCGCCGAGGTGTTCGTCACCGTCGGGAACAGCCACAAGAAGGCGGGCGGCCTGAACCAGTTCCTCGCCGAGGTCCTCCCGGGGTTGCAGGACGACGACCTGGTGCTCGTGCAGGACGCCGACTCCGCGCTCGACCCCGGGTTCCTCGAGATCGCCCGCGGCAGGCTGCACGGCGGCATCGGCGCGGTCGGAGGAGTGTTCCGCGGCGGCGAGGGCGGCGGCTTCGTCGGCCACCTCCAGCGCAACGAGTACGCGCGCTACGCCCGCGACGTGCGCCGGCTGAACGGGAAGTGCCTCGTCGTCACGGGCACCGCGGCCGTGCTCCAGGTCGCCGTGATGCGCCGCATCAGCGCGGCCCGCCTGGCCGGCTCCCTCCCCTCCGGAGACGGCATCGGCGGCATCTACGACACCACCGTCCTCACCGAGGACAACGAGCTCACGTTCGCGATCCGCCACCTCGGCTACGACGTGCTGAGCCCCGCCGGCTGCACCCTCGTCACCGAGGTCATGCCGACCTGGGGAGACCTCTGGCGTCAGCGCCTGCGCTGGAAGCGCGGAGCGGTCGAGAACTGCGTGCAGTACGGCTTCACGCGGGTCACGGCTCCCTACTGGGGGCGCCAGCTGCTCACGATGCTCGGCTGCATCATCACCTACGTCTACCTGGCCACGATCGTCTACGCCGTCGGCTGGGGCGAGCTGAGCCTCCAGCCGTTCTGGCTGGCCGTCACCGCGATCTTCGTCGTCGAGCGGATCGTGACGGTCCGCGACCGCGGCTGGCGGTACATGCTCGCCGCCGCGTCGATGTACGAGCTCGTCGTCGACCTGTTCCTGCAGGTCGTCCACACCAAGGCCTACCTGGATGCGCTGACACGCCGTCGGCGCGACTGGTGAAACAGAGAGAGAGACATGTACAACCACATCGGAACAGCCGCCGGAGCCGGAGTCGGTGCCGGAACGCTCGCCATGACCGGGTTCGACTCGGTCTGGCTGGCACTCGCGGCCTTCGCCCTCATCGCTGCGGGGACCGCCGTCCTGCGCATCGCTCCTCGCCGCAAGCGCGAGGTCTGAGACACGGTGGCGGGCGGGGGACAGCCCGCGCCCGTCACCGTCCCACGACCGCCGTCGCCGCGGAGGTCCGGCTCGCGGTGGTGTACCCGGTCTTCGTCCCGGTGACGGTCAGCGTGATCCGCTTCCCCGCCTGAGCCTTCGTGAGCGTGAACCGCGGCGACGTCGCTCCCGCGATGGCCGCGCCGTCCGCCTTCCACCGGTAGGTGAGGTTGACGGGGGTCGGCGTCCACGGACCCGGGGCTGCCGTGAGCACCGCTCCGACCCGGGCCGTGCCCGTGACGGTCGGCGTCGCGGCGCCGAGGGTGCCGGCGGCGACCGGTGCGGTCGGCTGCGAGGTCGTCGGGCCGGAGCCGTCGGCGGCGCTCACTGTCACGGTCACCCGCTTGCCGACCGCGGAGGAGGGGACCACGAGATCCGGACCCGTCACTCCCGCGATGTCGACGCCTCCCGCCGCCCAGCGGTGCACGAGCGGTTCCGTCCGGCCGGCGGAGGAGGACAGGGTCGCGCCCACCGCGGCGGTCCCGACGACGACCGGAGCCGGCGCAGCGTCGGACCGGTAGACCGCGACGTGGTCGACGAGCATCGTCCCGCCGGAGCTCTTCGGAGCGGCTGCACTGTCGCACCCGCACACCCCGTTCGGCAGCCCGCCCCCGATGGCGAGGTTCAGGATCAGCAGCACGTCGTTCGGGACCGCGGCCTGCCACGCGGCCGTCCCCACCTCCGACTCCCGCACCACGTGCCGGGTGACGCCGTCGACGAGGAACTCCACGCGCTCGTCGCCGGGCACGGTCCGGTCGAGCAGGGCGGAGTAGCGGTGGAACCCGGTCACGCAGGACGCGCAGTCCAGCATCCCGCTCGTCCGGCCGGCGGGCTCGTCGCAGGGGCCGCCGTCCGGCGCTCCGCAGTGCAGCGTCTGGATCACCTGGGCGGTGCCGTTGACGGCCTCGAGCATGTCGAACTCGCCGGTCGCCGGCCAGTCGATGACGGCGTTCGCGTCCCGCCCGAGAGCCCAGAAGGCGGGCCAGTAGCCGGTGGCCTGCGCGACGTCCGGCAGCTGGATCGAGGCGGTCATCAGCAGTCGGCCGCCCGCCGGCGCCGAGAACGACTTGTCGGCGGTGACGATCCGCCCGGACGTCCATGCTCCGGCGGAGTCGCGGAGGGCGCGGATGCCCAGAGCGCCGCCGCCCGTGAGGAAGACGTTCGCCGTCGACGCGGTCGTCCGGTCGACCGCCCCGGTGCCCCAGGTGCCGACCTCGTGCTCCCACTGACTCCCGACCGGCGCCCCCGCCGGCCCGGTGAAGTCGTCGCGCAGGAGCGTGGTCCAGCCCGGGGCGTCGGCGGGTGCCGCAGTGACGGCCTGGCCGGCGGACGAGGCGGTCGGAGTCGTGGACGCCGGTGCGAGGGCGGCGACCGCCTGCGGGGGTGTCGCCGCCAGCACTCCGAGGCACAGGGCCGCGAGGGCGAGGGCGAGTCGCGGCCGGTCGAGGAGTCGTGAAGGCATGGCGAGTCCTCTGCGTCGAAGGGGCGCGCAGCTGCACGCGCCTCGACGCTAGTGAGGAGTACTCGCTCTCCCCCCACCCTCCAGGCGGGGTGATCTCCGGCACGAAAGCTCACGACCGGGCTCGGCCGGGCCGGGTCCAGGGTGCTGGCAGAGGGGCGGCCGCCGTCGCCTCCGATCGCCCGTTCGAAGGAGAACACCATGCATCGTCGTCTCACGGCCACGCTCGCCGCGATCGCCCTCGCCCTCGGAGGGGCCGTCGCCGTCGCGACCCCCGCCTCCGCCGGGCAGCTCGTCTACCAGAACGGCGGCCCGGGCAACTGCTACGAGGTCCGCTCGCAGCGCGACTCCCTGGGTCGCGCGCAGGTCACGGTGTGGTGGCACTGCGACCAGGCGAGCAACGTCAAGGTCATCTGGAGGAACGGCCCGGACAGCGGCTGCAACAAGATGAGCGTCATCAACCGCAAGTTCAGCGACAGCTCGGGCGTCGCGTCCCGCTTCGACCGCCTCGTCTCCTGCTGACCCGGTCGGGCTGCCCCTGATCCCTTCCGCGGGATGCCGCTCCGCTACGCGGCACGCCGCGTACCCGAGCGGCTTCCCCCGGGAGGGGACGGCGGCGGCACCGCTCAGTGCTCGGCGCGCCCCGAGTCCTCGATGAGGCGCACCTTCACGTTCACGGCGAGCGGCCCCGTGATCGACGGGTCGGCCGCGAGCAGCGCGTGCATCCGCTCGCCCACGAGGCGGAGCGTCTCGGGGGCCGGCAGTGCGGCGGACGCGGCGATGTGCGCGCTCACCGTGGTGAACCCCTCCGACCGGTCGATGTCGACCAGCACGTCGGGCTGCCGCAGGTCCAGCTTCACGGCGAGCGCGTCGGCCGCGGCCTCGACGATCGGCTGGGCGGGGTAGACCCCCGCGACGCCTTCGATGTCGCGGATCTCGGCGGTCAGCCGCTGCGAGAGCTCGGTGTCGTCGGTCATTCCCGCTCCTCCCGGTGGGGGTACACGTCGTCGACCGTCACGTCGATCGCGCCGACGGTCAGCTCGGTGTGGCGCTCCAGGGCGTAGCGGATGCGCTCGCGCAGGCGGTCGGCGGCCACGGCGACCGGCAGGCCGAACTCGAGGGCGCAGGTCACGTCGATCCGCACCACGGCGCCGGGAGCCGAGACGTCGCCGTCGAGGGTGCAGCGGCCCATGATGACGCCGCCCATCGTGTCGCCGGCGCGGCGGATCATCCCGCGCACGGCCGCCTCCGTGAGCGCCAGGCGGAGGGTCGGGTCGGGGTGGCGGACGGGGATGTCGCGGCCGGAGCGCACCTCGGAGCGGATCGCGTCGAGCAGGCCGGCGATCCAGACCTCGTCGCGGTCGGGCTCGCGGTCGGCCTCCTGCCGCAGCGCCCGCGCCGAGAGCTCGGTGAGGCGGGTGAGGTTCGCGAGAGCGAGCCGGCACGCGGCGGAGTTCTCGATCGAGGGGTCGCGCGGCTCGCGACCGCGGTCGAGGTACTCGCCCAGCTCCTCGAGCGTGTGGCCGTCGAGGTCGTCCTCGGGCACGGCGGCGTCGTCGGTCATCGCCATGCCTCCAATTCGTGGAGCAGGAATCGACGGGCCCGGGCGAGGAGGCCGCGGACCGTCGAGACGGGGAGTTCGAGAGCGTCGGCGATCTCCTGGTAGCTGTAGCCGGCGGTCTCGCGGAGTAGCCAACAGCGTCGCTGATCAGCAGGCAATCGGTCCAGCGCTTCCCAGACCGCGTCCAGCTGGAGTCGTGCCTCGACGATGCGCTCGGGGGAGTGCTCGGGCGGCGCGGGCGGATCCCAGTCGTCGATGTCGTCGTGGCGGCGGCGGACGCGGATCCGATCGATCGCCTTGTGGGTGACGATGCGCATCAGCCAGTTGCGGATGTGCGCCGGGCTGTCGAGATCGGCCAGACGCCGCCAGCCGGTGAGGAACGCCTCTTGCACCACGTCCTCGGACTCCGCCTCGGAGCCGAGGAGCTTCGCGGCGTAGACGCGCATGAGGGCGCCGTGGCGGCGGGCGAGCTGCTCGAACGCCTGCACGTCGCCGTCGACGGCGCGCGCGGCGAGGGTCGCGTCGGACGCGTTCAGGAGGGGGTCGTCGTCGATGAGCGCCTCCTCCGCGGTCCCGCGCGCGGTGTCCCCGCGCGCCGGTGCCCTCAGTGTGGGGCGCCGTCCGGCATGACTACCAGCCTTGACAACGGGCCGCCGAATCCGCTGGCCGGATTGCGAGTGCCGCCGATGGGGGACGTCTCGAGACGGGATTCGTGACATTCCGGCTCCTCGACACGTCTTGATTCCGTACCCCTCGTGCGTCCCCCGGAGCGCACGGACCCCGAACCCGGAAGAAGTCCCCCATGCACTGCTCCCTCCGCCGCCGCCCCGGGCGGACGTCATGAGCGAGTCGACCTTCACCCTCGGCAGCCCCTTCGCGGGCGACGAGCGGGCCGACCGGCGCTACGAAGCCTCCGGCGACGATCCGACCGCCGCGTCCGCCGTCTACTCCGAGGCGTACGGCGGAGGCGAGTTCCGCGTCGCTCCGTCGCAGCGCGGCTTCTCCTACCGCTACGCCGTCCGCGGCAGCGACCGGGTGACCCTGCGCACCTCCGACTGCTCCGGCGCCCTCACCGGCCAGGTCCCCCACCTGAAGGAGTACGTCGTCGGCTGGTTCCGCGCCGGCGGCGGACGCCTGAACCTGCCGCCGTTCACCCGGACCGGCGCGCTGTCGGCCCCGTTCCTGTTCCCCGCGGAGCGCCAGTTCGGGCTCGAGTTCGAGCCGCACCGGCAGAACCTCATCCACTTCGCCCCCGGGTTCCTCGAGGACGTCGCGACCGAGACGCACGCCGGCCCCCGCCAGCCCGTCTCCTTCGACCACGCGGCGGACGCCGACCCCGGCGTCCTCGCCCGCTGGCGCGCCGCGGTGACGGAGGCGAGCGCCGCGCTCGCGACGGCCGCGATCACTCCGCTCGTGCGCTTCACCGCCGAGCTCGACCTCGCCCGCGTGCTGCTCCTGCTGTTCCCGTGGCGCGCGTGGGACGTGCCGGCCGTGCTGCGGCGCCCGTCCGCCTCCCGCACCCGGGTGGCGCTCGACTTCCTCCAGCACCACGCCCACGAGCCGATCACTCCGGCCGACGCCGCCCGCGCGGCCGGTCTGCACACCCGCACGCTGCAGCAGGCGACGAAGCGGCACCTCGGGGTGTCGCCGTCGGTCTACCTGCGCGACGTGCGCCTGGACCGCGCCCACTCCGACCTGGTCGCCGGCGACCCCTGCTCGACCACCGTCGCCGCGGTCGCCCGCGAGTGGGGCTTCGGCAACCTCGGCCGCTTCGCGAGCGCGTACCAGGTGCGCTTCGACGAGAAGCCGAGCCACACGCTGCGCCGCTGACGCGCAGCCCCAGCGTGCCCGATGGCCCGGACCGTCTCACGGCGGTGCCGGCCCTCGTCGTCTCCGGGTGCGTCCCGAGGGACCGTCTCGGAGGATGCTCCATCGTGTCCTCCGACCGGTCTTCCGGACACGGACCTCGTGACACTCGGCGCCGGCTCAGCCCGGCTGATGCACGTGGATGTCGCTGCTCGACGTCACGCCGTTGAACTCGAGATACAGCTGCCCCTCGACGACCGACACGGTCAGCGTGTTGCGGCGCTCGAGTACCGCGACCGCGGCATCCAGGAACCCCTGGTCGAAGCTCTGCACGGTGATCTGCTCGAGCTGGTGGACGCGCTTGCCGGAC
The DNA here is from genome assembly GCF_002932735.1 of Rathayibacter sp. AY1B7. NCBI lineage: Bacteria > Bacillati > Actinomycetota > Actinomycetes > Micrococcales > Microbacteriaceae > Rathayibacter > Rathayibacter sp. AY1B7. The sequence goes on along the minus strand of NZ_PSWK01000006.1, from coordinate 117,090 downwards.
CACGCCGCGATCACCTTCTCCGGGTTGCGATGCGTGTAGACCGTCGTGCGGTCGGCCAGCTTGCTCCCGAAGTGCAGTCGCTCGGCGTCCGGCGCGCCCACCTCGATCCACGTGGTCAGCCTGCCGGTGAGATCGCGGACCAGCACCGCCGGCTCGGTCGCTGTCGACGAGATCCCCTCGCTGAAGGTGATCCCCTCCACGTATTCGAGGCAGTACGCGAGCACGCGCGTCATCATGTACGCGTCGGTCTCGGAGGGGTGCCGAGCGGCTCGCAACGTGATGTCCTCGTAGACACCGCGGTCCACATCAGCCAGCTGTATCGCGAAGTTGTACATCACTGCGCCGGCTGCCACGTGTGCGAGCTTATGTCCTCTCGCTCATCGAGGAGCGCGAGGCTTCTCCGGCGCCGGTGGGGGCATCGTGTCCGCGCGCCTACTGGGGGGCGCCTCCGCGACCAGGAGCTCGAGGCCTGGCTCGGAGTCAGCCGGACGCCGATCCGGGAGGCGCTGCTCCGGCTGGCCCGCGTCGGCCTCGTCTCGGCCAAGCCCGGCCGGGCGACGATCGTGACCCCCGCCACGGCCGAGAGCATCAGCGACGCCCAGCAGATCGCCGCCGCCATGCACGAGCTCGCCACGCGCCTCGCCGGCCCGGCCGTCACTGCGGAGGCGCTCGCCGCGATGGAGTCGGCGAACGACGACTTCGCGCGGGCGCTGGCGGACGGCGACGTCGAGCTGGCGCTGCGCTCCGACGACGCGTTCCATGCGGTGCTCACCGGGCTCAGCGGCAACGGGATGATCGAGGACGTGCTCGAGCAGGCCACTCCGCTCATCCGCCGTGCCGAGCGCCAGCGCTTCGCCTCCCTCGCGGCCCGAGGATCCGTGGAGCAGCACCGCGCGATCGTGGCGTCCCTCCGCGCGGGCGACACGGACGGTGCCGCCCGCCTCAGCCGAAAGAACTGGATGACGCTCGACCGTCACCTGCACGAGGCCTGACGCGCTGCTCCTCCGCGGGGAGGAGTCCGCGCTCGGTCATGCGCGAGGCCGACGCGATCGCATCCGCGACGAACCGCTCGGTCAGGTCGGCATACCCTCGCCCGCGCGCTCCGCATCCGTCCCGAGAGCTGAGCGCCGCCCTCCCCGCGCCTCCGCCGCCGAGATGCGGGTCGAGGCTGATGCCGGGCGCGGCGCGGAACGACGGACGGCAGACGCGCGGGCGGCCGGAGCGCTCTGGAACACTCGAGCGAGGGGCGGGGGCTCCGGAGCGGGGGAGCCGTGGCGTCACGCTTCGTCGAGCTCGACGGTCTGCGCGGCCTCGCCGCCCTCGGCGTGGTCGTCTACCACTTCACCACCGCGTTCTCGCTCGATCATCCCGATGCACCGCCGGGATCCTTCGCGCTCCCGTTCGGCGAGTTCGGCGTCCAGCTCTTCTTCGTCATCAGCGGCTTCGTGATCCTGATGTCCGCGGACCGCGCGCGGCGGCCGTCGGACTTCGCGATCTCCCGCGTCAGCCGCCTCTACCCGGCCTACTGGATCGCGGTGGTCGTCTCGATCGTCGTCGGCGCTCTCGCCCGCGTCCCCGGCACCGACCTCACGCCGCTGGAGCTGCTGCTCAACTTCACCATGGTGCAGCGGTTGCTGCTGGTACCCAATGTGAACGGCGCGTTCTGGACGCTGGCCGTCGAGATGCAGTTCTACCTGCTGGTGCTGCTCGTGCTCGTCCTCACGAAGTGCCGGTTCACGGATCGGCTGGTCCGCGTGCTGGTGGTCGTCTGGCTCGGCGTCGCCGCGACCGCCTCCGTCGCCGCTCACCTCGCCTCGGGAGGCGTCGACGTCGTCTCGAAGCCGGTCGCCGTCCGGGTCCTGGCGAACCTGACGCTGGCCGAGTACGGACCGCTCTTCTGCGTCGGGATGCTGCTGTTCCTCTCGCGACGCCAGGGGCGCTTCGAGCTCCTCGCCGTGCCGGCGGCTCTGATCGCGGCCCTGAACGCCCAGCTCCTCCACGGCGGGCCGGACGGAGCGGTCGTCCTCGGCGTCTGCGCGGCCGTCGCGGTCGTCGCCATGCGGCGCCGGACCGCCGTGCTGCGATGGGCGCCGCTGCTCTGGCTCGGGCGGATCAGCTACTCGCTCTACATCCTCCATCTGGTCGTGGGCAGCGCGATCGTCAGCGCGCTCTGGCCGCTGATCGGCCGCGACGGAGCAGGACTCGTCGCCTTCGTCGTCGTCCTCCTGCTGTCGTGGGGCGTCAACGCGGTCGCCGAGGAGCGGTGGAGCCCCGCCTGGCGCCGCGCCCTCACCCGTCGGCGCGACCGCCGGCTCCCGGCGGGGACGGCGACCGCGGCCTGACGCGGCTGTGCACTCCGCTGGCCGCTCAGCGAGTGCGCCGAAGGAGCCTGTGGACGCCGGTGGCCGCGAAACGCATCTCCGCTCGACGTTCCCTGCACCTTGGCTGAGCCACCGGGACGTCCGAGCCCCGGGCCACGTCTTCATCATGTGCCACGGATCGTGAGCACCGCGGCCCCGGCCACGACCTCTGACCATCTGGAGAAGATCATGACCAACGTCACCCCCACCAGCCTCGCCAACGCCTCCTCGGCCAAGCACGGCACCGCCACCTCGGCCGGCAAGAACACGATCGCCGACGGCGTCGTCGAGAAGGTCGCCGGCATCGCGGCCCGCGAGGTCCCCGGCGTGCACGACCTGGGCAACGGCGCCGCCCGCGCCATCGGCGCCATCCGCAACGCGATCAACGCGCAGGACCGCGGCCAGGGCATCTCCGTCGAGGTCGGCGAGAAGCAGGTCGCCGCCGACATCACCGTCGTCGCCGAGTACCCCGTCGCGCTGCAGAAGCTCGCCGACAGCATCCGCTCCGCCGTCTCCGAGGCCATCTCCTCGGTCGTCGGCATGGAGGTCGCCGAGGTGAACGTCACCATCTCCGACGTCTTCATCCCCTCGGACGACAAGGACGACGAGACCGAGAGCCGCGTCAAGTGACTCCGTCCCACATCGGCCTGGTCCTCGGCGCGGTCCTCGCGCTGACCGCCCTCGTCTTCGGCTTCTGGGCGCTCCTCTGGGTCGCGCTCGCCATGGCGATCGGCTACGGCGTCGGGCGGGTCGTCGAGGGCAAGCTCGACCTGCGCTCCCTCGGCGACACCCTCCGCGGGCGGCGGTCCTCGTGACCGCGGCGGTGATGGCCGACGAGGCCAGCCACGGCCGCACGACGATCAGCTCGCGCGCCGTGCGCCGAGTCGTGTCGGCCGTCACCGCGGAGGCGCTGGACGTGAACTCGTCCGACGTGTCCGTCGAGCTCGACGACGAGGGAGGACGCCTCCACGTCGTCGCGCACGCCCCCATCCACGTCACGCCCCTGGGCGAGACGGGCCGCCGCTCCTCCGTGACGCTGCTGGACCGACTCAGCCGGGCGCAGACGACCATCCGCTCGCGCTGCCTCGAACTGACGGGCTCCACGATCGGCCGGGTCGACCTCCGGATCACCGGTGCCGACCTCCGAGAACGAAGGAGGGTGTCGTGACGACTCCCACCACTGCCGGCCGGGCGCTCTACCCGCGCCTGGTGCGGCGCGAGACGCACTCGTCCCGCTCCGGATCGGCGATCGTCCTCGCCGTCCTGCTCATCCTCCTGTTCGCGTGGCTGGGCACGGAGGCGGTCCTCGCCGTCCTCGGCCAGCCCGCGCTGCTCGTGGCCCCGCAGGACGGAGCGTCCTCGCTGCTCAACGCGGCCGCGGCGCCCATCGCGCTGACCGCCGCCGCCGGCGCCGTGCTCGCTCTGATCGGGCTCGTCCTGATCGTCGTGTCGCTCAAGCCCGGCCGTCGCGGCCGTCGCGCCGTCAGCACCGACCGCACCGCGGCGATCGTCGACGACCGCGTCATCGCGCAGGCCGTCGCCCGCACCGCCGGCTACGCCGGTGACGTCGACCCCGACAACGTGTCGGTGTCGGTCGGATCCCGCGTCGTCGACGTGACGGTCTCCCGCACCTCCGGCCGCAGCATCGACGTCACGCCGATCCGCGAGGCCGTCGACGCCGAGCTCGCCACGTTCGACTGCACCCCGCGCCTGCGCTCCAAGGTGCGCCTGTCCGAGAAGGGAACGGTCCGCTGATGACCACCACGAACCGATTCCTCAACCGGCTGCTCCTGTTCGTCGTGGGGCTCGTCCTCCTCGTAGCCGGCGGCGCCGTCGCGGTGGGGTCGCTGCTCCCGCAGGTCCAGGAGAACGTGTCCACCGCCGCGCAGGACGCGGCCGACCCCACGAGCCAGGCCCTCTCGGGCGGCACCCCGTGGATCCTCTGGGTCATCGCGGTCGTCGCGCTCGTCCTCATCCTGCTGCTGGTGCGCTTCATCGTGCGCCAGGGCCGCGGCCGCACCTCCACGCTGCTGCGCGTCGGCTCCGGAGAGGGAGCGGGGACGCCCTCAGGCGGCTCCGTCACCATCGACGCGAAGGTCGCCGAGCAGGTCCTCGAGGAGGCCCTGTCGCAGGAGCCGTCCATCGTCGCGGTCGACGTGACCGCGTTCGAGATCAAGCACCAGAAGGTGCTGCGCGTCACCGCGCACACCCGCCGCGGCGCCTCGCCCGCCCGCACCCGGCAGACGGTCGACCAGGCCGTCCGCCAGTGGGACGCCCTCCTCGGCGAGGAGACGCCCGTCGTCATCCAGATCGTCAGCGGTCTGCGGACGAAGATGAGCGGCACCGCCCGCGTGCAGTAGCCGCCGGCGCCACCGTCCGGCCCTCCCGATCGGGAGGGCCGGAGAGCCCCGCTCAGGCGGGATGGAAGTCTTTCTGAAGGAGCACCCCATGTCCGATCCGATGGAGCCCGGCACCGTCGAGCGCATCCGCACCGATGAGCAGCCGACCCCGAACCAGCAGAGCCGGCGCGAGTCCGCCCGCCGCGACGGGAAGCCGTCCGAGCCCGAGTCGACCGAGAGCCGGGTCGCGACCGCCGCCGGCGAGAGCGCCCAGCGCGTGTCCGGCGTCCACCACCTCGGCGGAGCCGTCGCCCGCGGCCTCGACCGCGCCTCCCGCCGCGTGCTGGGCACCAGCACCGTCCCCGGAGTCACGGTCTCGAAGGCCGACGGCGTCACCACCGTCGACATCGACCTCGTCGTCGAGTACCCCCACCCCGTCCGCGAGGTCCTGGACGCCGTGCGCGATCAGGTGCAGCGCGTGGCGGAGCCGGTCGCCGGCGGCCACGTCGTCGTCAACGTCGAGGCGACCGACGTCCACGGCCCGTTCGACCCGATCGAGAAGCCGGAGGAGGACGAGGAGCCGCTCGTCGACACCGCCAAGCGCGCCGCGTCCGACGCCCGCGACTCCGCCAAGGAGGCCGCCGGGAACGCTCGCGACGCCGTCTCCGGTGCCGTCGACTCCGCCCGCGGACGTTTGGCGGACGCAGCCGACGACGCCGCTGACGCGATGGACCGTGCGGCCGACGAGCGCGACGAGCGCGCAGCCGCCCAGAAGACGGCCGACGACGAGCGCGCCGCCGAGCGCGACGAGGACGACCCCCGCGTCGAGACGCACGCGGCTCCGGCCGTCGTCGAGACCGCGGAGTTCGTGGTCCGCGTCCAGGTCGAGCCGGTGGACGACGATGGCGACCCCCGCACCGCGACCGTCGAGGTCGCTCCTGCGGAGGAGTCCGAGCACGTCGAGCGCGACGAGGCCGCGGCCGATCGCGACGCCGCGTCCGACGACGCCCACCGCTCCGAGGACGACCGCGCGTCGTCCGCCGCCGGTCGGGAGTAGTCCCGTGCGCACCCGCTCGTACGGCGCGCGACGCAAGCCGCGCGCGGCCTGGATCGCGCTCGGCACGGGCGTCGTGCTCTCGTTCGTGGTCGTCGTCGCCGTGCTGCTGCCCGTCCTCGGGCTGATCGGCGCGGCCGACGGCACCACGGCCGGGGCGCTCGACGTCCCGGTCGGCGCGATCGTCCTCTCGATCGTCCTCAGCTACGCGGTCGGCCTGGCCTGCCTCGCCGTCGCGTTCCTCTCCCGCAACGCGGCCCTCGCCTGGGTCGCCGCAGTGGCCGCCGTCATCGCGACGCTCATCGGCTCGATCTGGCCGCTCGTCGCGACCGGATTCGCCAGCGTCGACCAGGCGAAGGACGTCATCCCCTTCATCCAGGACCTGATCGCCCGGGTCCGGGGGTAGCGTCGGGGCGATGAGCTCCGACTACCTCCGCGCCTACGACGACCAGCTCCGCTCCGACGCCGAGACCCCGAGCGCCGTCTCCGTGACGCGCGAAGGGCCTCTGCGTCTGGTGACCTTCGCCGGCGGACGCGGCTTCGTCACCTACCGCGACCTCGCCGGCGCCTCCTCCGCGGAGATCGCCCGCCTGGTCGCCGCGGCCTGCGCGCACTTCGATGCCGATCCTGGCATCACCCGCGTCGAGTGGAAGACCCGCGGCCACGACGAGGCCCCCGGCCTGCACGACGCGCTCGTCGCGAACGGCTTCGCGCCGGACGAGGCCGAATCGATCATGATCGGCCCGGTCGAGGCGCTGCTCTCGGACCGGCCGGTCCCGGAGGGGGTCGTGCTGCGGCGGGTCGTCGACGAGCCGGACGTCCGCGCGTTCAGCGCCATGATCGACGCCGCCTTCGAGGAGGAGATCGACGTGTCGATCGCCGACTCGCTCGTCGCCCGCCTGGCGCGCGGCGACGGCATGGAGCTGTGGGTCGCCGAGGTCGACGGGCGGATGGCGTCCGGCGGCCGGCTCGAGCCCGTCCCGGGCACCGCCTTCGCCGGCATCTGGGGCGGAGCGACGCTGCCGGAGTACCGCGGACGCGGGCTCTACGGCCTGGTCACGGCCGCCCGCGCCGCCTCCGCACAGGCACTCGGGAAGACCCTCGTGCACAGCGACTCGACCGAGTACTCGCGGCCCATCCTGGAGCGCGCGGGCCTGGTCCGGGTGTCGACGACGACTCCGTACCGTCGACGTCGTCCGTAGTCCGCGCTCCGTGGGTTCGGGGGATCCCGAGACGCGCGCTGAGCGCGCTACTCGATCAGCATGTCGGGGACTTCTGCTGGTCGAGTAGCCCGAAGCGGCGTATCGAGACCTGCCCGTTCGTGCGTGGAGATCTCGATACGCGCGCAGCTCCGATCAGCTCGGGGACGTGATCTCGAGCGCGATGTTGTCGGGGTCGCGGAACTCGAGGAGGCTCATGCCGCCGGCGTCCTTGATCGGCTCGTGGGCGATGCCGAGGTCGTCGAGCACGGCCGCGGCCGCCTTCAGCGCGTCGAGGTCGGGGACGGTGAAGCTGACGTGGTCGAGCCCGACCCGGTCCTCGTCGAAGCGGTCGTCGCCGGGCGCGACGGGGCGCAGGCCGAGCAGTCCGCCCGGGAACTGGTAGATCACGCCGCCGAACACGAACGCCAGCTGCTCCTTCTCCTCCGGCGACGCGTCGGCCGGCGGCGCCTCGAAGGCGACGTCGAAGCCGAAGACGGAGTCGTAGAAGGGGCGCGAGACGGCGATGTCGCGGACGGTGAGTCGGACGTGGTTGTAGTCGACAGCGGGGATCGGCACAGGGGTTCCTCTCGGCGGGGCGGGCGGAGTGCCCGTCTCCAGTTGTTCGGAGGCGGCGGGCCGCCGGTTCGGGGCTGGCGCCGCCTCCGAGGATCGGGTAGCGCGTCAGTCCAGCTCGGTCGGGCGCGCCGGCTCGGCCAGCAGGGCGCGCGCCGCCATCCCGATCACCGCGCTGTAGGTGGGGTAGGCGAAGCGGACGTTCGCGAGGGTCGCGAGGTCGACTCCGGCCGCCATCGCCGTGGTCACCGACTGCACGACCTCGATCGCGTTCTCGCCGACCGCGTGCGCGCCGAGCAGCAGCTCGCGGCGCCGGTCGGCGATCAGCGTGAGGAACCCGTTCTCGCGGTCGTCGATGACGGCGCGGTCCAAATTGGAGAACGGCACCGAGGCGACGACGCACTGCGGGTCGCGCTCGCGGGCCTGCTCCTGCGTGAAGCCGACGCCCGCGTAGTCCGGGTCCGTGAATCCGCCCGCGGGCAGGAGGAACTGGGGCGTGCGCCGGTTCGCGCCGAGCACCGCGTTCTCGGCGGCGGCCTCCGCCTCGAACTGCGCCGCCTGGACGAGCATGTCGCGCCCGTTCGCGTCGCCGACCGCGAAGATGTGCGGCACGACGGTGCGGAAGTACTGGTCGGCGGGGATCGCCGAGCGGACGACCTCGATGCCCGCGTTCTCGAGTCCGAGGTCCTCGACGTCGGCGGGCCAGCCGGTGGCCATGACCACCACGTCGACCTCGACCGTCCGGTCCTCGCCGCCCTCGCGCCACGCGATCGCGAGCGAGCCGTCGTCCTGCCGCTCGATGCCCGACACCGTCTCGATCCCGGTGCGGACGCGGACGCCCTGGCGCTCGAAGGCGGCGCCGACGTGCTCGGAGATGCTGGAGTCGGAGGTCATCAGGATCCGCGGGGCGACGTCGAGGAGCGTCACCTCGGAGCCGAAGGCATTGAAGACGGTGACGAGCTGGGCGCCCGTGTTGCCGCCGCCGATCACGGCGACGCGGCGCGGCAGCTCGGTCAGCCCGAGCACGTCCTCCGGCACGGTCGCGAGCTCGGCGCCCGGGATCGGCAGCCGCCGCGAGTGCCCGCCGACGCAGACCATGATCGAGCGCGCGCGGATCCGCCTCCCGCTGTCGAGCACGAGGGTGCTCTCGTCGACGAAGCGGGCGCGGCCCTCGTGGATCAGGTCGACCCCCGCCTCCTCGAACCGCTGCGCCTCGCGCTTGATCGAGCGCACCAGGTCGACGCGCTCGTGCACGTGGCGCACGGTCGCGGCCCAGTCGAGGACGGGAGTGCCGATCTCGATCCCGTAGTCGCCGGCGGAGCGGGTCTCGCGCATCATCCGCGCCGTCTTCGCGAGGACGCGGGTGGGCACGCAGCCGGTGTTGACGCAGGTGCCGCCGACGCGCGCGGCCTCGAGCACGACGACGCGCGCTCCCAGCTCAGCGGCGCGGAGGGCGGCGGCCGTCCCCGCGGGTCCTGCGCCGATGACGGCGACGTCGTACTCGGCCTGCTCGGGAGTGCTGTCGGGCACGGGGACCTCCGGTTCTGGGTGTGCTCCGATCCTGCCGCTCCGCGCCCCGCTGCACCCGGCCTTGACAGCCCGCCCGCGGACCGGCGTCGCGGGCGTCCCGACGCTGAACATCGGCCGAGGACGGTTGCTCGGCGGGCGCCCGGCACGGTGGGATGACCGGGTGGGCTGCGGCGGGGGACTCGAGCGGAAGGCGCTCCGATGAGCGCCCGCACCTTCGGGGTGGAGGAGGAGTACCTCCTCGTCGACGCCGGCACGTTCCTCCCGACGCCCGCGGCGCCGCTGCTGCTCGGCTCCGTGCGCGGCTCCGCGGCGGTCGCCCTGGCCGCCGAGCTCAAGGCGGAGCAGATCGAGGCGGTCGGCTCGCCCGCCCGCACGCACGACGCGCTGCTGGCCGGACTGCGCGAGGGCCGCCGCCTGGCCGACGACTCCGCCCGCGAGGTCGGTGCCCGCGCCGTCGCGGTCGCGACCAGCCCCGCCGCGTTCGAGCCGCACCTCTCGGCCGACGAGCGCTACGACCGGATGGCCGAGCGCTTCGGCCTCGTCGCCCGCGAGCAGTTCACCTGCGGCCTGCACGTCCATGTCGGGATCGGGTCGCCGGAGGAGGGGATCGCGGTCCTCGACCGGCTGCGCGGCTGGCTGCCCGCCCTCCTCGCCCTGAGCACCAACTCCCCGCTGAGTGCCGGCGTCGACACCGGGTTCGCCAGCTGGCGCTACCAGTCCTGGGGGCGCTGGCCCACCGCCGGCCCGGTCGGGATCTGGGGCGACGTCGAGCAGTACCGGAGCGTCGTCGCCTCCCTCACCTCCTGCGGCGTGCTGCTGGACGAGGGGATGCTCTACTTCGACGCCCGTCTCTCCCGCGCGCACCCGACCGTCGAGGTGCGCATCGCCGACGTCCCGCTGCACGCCGAGGACTCGGCGCTGATCGCCGTCCTGATCCGGGCGCTCGCCGAGACGGCCGTGCGCGACGCGGGCGCCGGGGTCCCGCCCGTGCCGCTGCCGACTCCGGTGATCGCCGTCTCCTCGTGGCTGGCGAGCCGCCACGGCACGACCGGCGACCTCATCGATCCGGTCGACGGCTGCCCGGCCCCCGCCTCCGCGGTACTGGCACGCCTGCTCGACCACGCGGGTCGGGCGCTGGCGGAGTCGGGCGACGAGGAGGTCGCGGCGTGCGGCGTCGAGCGGGTCCTGGCGCGGGGCACGGGCGCCGAGCGGCAGCGCGCGGTGTGGGAGCGGACGGCGTCCGCGGCCCAGGTGATCGCGGACGCGGCGGAGGCGACGCGCGCCTAGCGGCTCGCTGGTCGCGGGCTCACGGCTCGCTGGTCGCGGGCCCGGCGGTTCAGGGCTCGCTGGTCGCGGGGTCCGGTGACCCGGACTCCACCGTTCCGGACTCCTCCGCCTCGGGCTGCGGCGACTCCGGCACCAGCTGGTAGCCGCCCTCGATCGTCCCGTCCGGGCGGAGCAGGATCTGCGTGTACACCGGGGCGCCGCTGCGGAGCGTCGTGCCGCTGACGCGGAGGGGCTCCCCGGCGAAGAACGCCTCCGAGCCGGTGCAGCCGGCGAAGAAGGACGCGTCCGGGCGCTGCACGGCGAGGCACACCGTGGTGCCGTTCGGCTCGGTGATCAGCAGGCGGTCGTTCTCGGCGGTGTCGAACCCGGAGCCGTAGACCGTGGCCTCCCCGGCGAGCAGAGCGAGGCCCGGCGGGACGTCGGTGGTCGGCTCCCAGCCCTCGACGAGCGCGGCGAAGCGGTCGGCGGGATCCGCGGAGGCGGTCGGCGGGGCGACGGGGTCCGCGGGCGGAGGGAGGAGGAGCGCGGTGGGGACGATCGCGCCGACCGCGGCTCCGCCGACGATCGCGGCAGCCAGCACGAGGCGGCGGCGGCGCGGGTGCGGCGTCCGCGGGGCCGGCCGGTCGGGGTGCTCGGCGGGCGACTCCGGAGTCCCGGAGCCGGCGGTCGCCGACAGCGGAAGTGCGGTCGCCGGCAGGGGGGCGCGCGAGTCGGTCGCCGTCCCGGGATGCGCCGTACCCGGCTGCGCCAAGGACGGCGCGGCGCCGGTCTGCGCGCCGGACCCCGTCACTCCGGGAGGAGCGTCCTCCGCCTCCAGCTCGCCGAGCCGTCGCAGCGCCTCGCGCCGCTCGTCCCGGTCGGCGCCGTCGTCGCGGGGTCGGGCCGACAGGATCCGCTCGAGATCCCTGCGCTCGTCGTCCTCGGCCTGCACTCCGTCAGTATGGCGGCGCCGGACACGGGAACGGCCCGCGACCCCCGGGACTCCGCCTTTTCAGCGGTGTCCCGGCGGTCGCGGGCCGTTCCGGTGCGGGCGTCAGCCCGACGGGTTCTCGACCGGGTCGCCCTCGGGGTCGGTGGCCGTCTCGGGGTCGACGTGCTCGGGGTCGGTGGTCTGCGGGTCCTCGGGAGTGTTCTTCTCGGTCATCGGATCCTCCTTGTCGCCGGATGCGGAACGTGCGGACAGGTTCCACGCTACGGCGGGAGCTCCGTGGATCGCGCCCGGTTGACTCCGCCGCCCGGTGTCCGGAACCGAGGTCAGGAGCGGCGGATCCGCCCGAGCGGCCCGTCACGCTGCTCCTGGCCTCGGCTCCGGACGCCGCTCGCCTCAGCCGGCCCCTTCACCCGTGGCAGCCGCGGGCCTCCACCGCAAGGCCTGGCAGCGCTCGCGCGCGATTCGTACGCTGAACCCATCGAGCCGAGGAGCAGCAGCGCCACATGATCCGCACCACCGTCACCATCGAGGGCAAGACCTACGGGCTGTCCCAGGGGACCGACGTCGCCGAGCTGAAGCGGTCGGCGACCGAGGCGACGCAGGCCGGAGGAGGCCTCGTCGACTTCGTGATCGTGGGCAACCGCCAGGTCAGCGTCCTGATCTCGACAGGTGTTCCGGTGATCTTCGAGGAGCTCGAGGTGCCGGACGACGACCGCGACACCGGTGACGTCCACCAGCCGTGGGACGACATCGACTACCTCGACTGACCCCGTCCTCCCGGTCGCGCCGAGTCGCTGCCGGGTCCCAGACGCCTGAGGGGCGCCGCCGGCTGGACCCGGCGTCTCTCGGGCACCTCGGTGCCGCGCTACTCCGCGGACTCGCTCTCGGCCAGCTCGCCCTCGACCAGCGTGCGGGCGGCCGAGGCGAGGGCCGAGCGGATGCGCTCCGCCGGCTCTTGCAGCATCGCCGCGATCGCGTCGACGTCGTGGCCGCCGGTGTGCCGGAGCAGCCAGGCCTGGCGCTCGAGCGTCGGCAGGGCGTGCAGGCGGCGGTGGAAGCCCGAGCGCAGCAGGTCGTCCTCGCGGATCGCGGGCGGGGCCTGCTCGGCGCGCTCCATCGCGGAGCCTCCGCGCTGCACGCTCGCGCGTCCGACCTCGGAGCGCATCAGGTCGAGGGCGCCCGTGTCGTCGAGTCCCTGCGGCCGTCCGCTGCGGACGGTGACCGCCGCGTGGCGGAGGGCGGCGCTCGCCGCGGAGTCCGACAGTGTGAGCCGGTAGGCGTACGCGTAGAGGCCGAGGGCGCGGTTCTCGAGGGCGCGGCCGGCGAGCAGCTCGCCCTGCTGCTGCGACTGCGTCATGCCGACGGCGGCGACGGGTCTGTCGTAGGTGGTCACGGTGACTCCTCGGCTCCGCGCGCTCCCGGTCGGGAAACGCGTCGGAGGCGATGCTAGGGAGTCGAGAACGATCGTTCTACCCTTGACATTTCAGAATCTTTTTCGATGCGTGCGCATGGAAGCGCTTTCCCGACAACCGTCCCGGAAAGTGGAAGCGCTCTCACTCCCGCGCCGAGAGGATGCAGAACTCGTTGCCCTCCGGGTCGGCGAGCACGACCCAGGACTGCTCGCCCTGCCCGACATCGGACCGCGTCGCCCCCAGGCCGACCAGCCGCGCGACCTCCGCCTCCTGGTCGTCCGGCACGAAATCCAGGTGCAGGCGGTTCTTCACGGTCTTGCGCTCGGGTACGTCGAGGAAGAGGAGGCTCGGCCCGCGGCCCGACGGGGCGAGCAGCTCGATGCCGTCCTCGTCCTCGTCCACGACGTCCCAGCCGAGCGCCTCCTGCCACCAGTGCCCGAGGGTCCGGAAGTCGGTGCAGTCGACGATGATCTCTTCGAGTCGGAGGGCCATGCACCGACGCTAATCGGCGCGGGGCGTGTCGGGGAAGTGCGTCCGGCGGGTCCGCGCGGCGCCGCGGCTCCGTCCGGCCGTGTCGTCCGCGGGACGGGTGCCCGTGCCGGTTCGGCACGACGGCTGGCGGCCGGAGCGGCGGCGCGGCATCCTCGACGCGGGTGCCCCTGCGCCCGGGGACGAGGAGCAGCATGAGCACCGCACGCGAGCAGTGGGAGGCGCGCTATGCCGACTCCGATCGGATCTGGTCGGGCCGGCCGAACGCGACGCTGGTCGGGCTGGTCGGCTCGCTGCCGCCGGGCCGCGCCCTCGACCTCGGCGCCGGTGAGGGGGCGGACGCGCTGTGGCTGGCGTCGCTCGGCTGGCGCGTGACCGGGCTCGACCTCTCCGAGACGGCGCTGGGCCGGGCGCGCGCGGCCGCGGCCGAGCGGGGCGCCGATGTGGACTTCGTGCAGGCAGACCTCGCCGAGGACTGGCCGGTCGTGGGGGAGTTCGATCTGGTGACGGCGAGCTTCCTGCACTCGATGGCCGAGTTCCCGCGGATCGACGTGCTGCGGCGGGCGGCCTCCGTCGTCGCTCCCGGCGGCCGCCTCGCCGTCGTCTCGCACGCCGCGCCCCCGCCGTGGGCGAGCGGCGACGACCACCGCCACGGAGCGATGCACCTCGTCGACCCCGAGGAGGAGCTCGCCGAGCTGGCCCTCGACCCGGCCGAGTGGACCGCGGAGCTCGTCGAGACGCGGGAGCGCGCCGTGACCGCTCCCGACGGCACGGCCGCCGTGCTCCTGGACGGCGTGCTGCTCCTGCGGCGACGCGGCTGAGCAGGCGCCGCTCGAGGACCCGCGGCCGGGCTAGCGTGGTCCGCGACCCCGACCCCGCAGGAGGCGCCGATGCCGCTCGATCCGTACCTCGCCGCCCGGCTGCCCTTCCTGGCCGGCCTCGCGTATCCGCTCGACGCCGAGCAGGCCGCCCGCATGGCCGCGTTCGAGGAGGATCCGGGGCCCTGGTCGCTGCCCGAGGGGATCGACGTCGTCACGGAGACCGCGTCCGGCCCGCACGGACCGGTCCCGCTGCGCGTGTACTCGCCCGCCGCGCCCGAGCGCGCTCTGCTCTGGGTGCACGGAGGAGGGTTCGCCGCCGGCAGCGTCGACATGCGCGAGTCGCACGTCGTCGCGGCGGAGCTCGCCCACCGGGCGGGGGCCCGGGTCGTCTCCGTCGACTACCGGCTCGCCGGCCCCGACGTCCGCTACCCCGTCCCGCTGGACGACGTGCACGCCGCCTGGCGGCACCTCCGCAGCACGGAGTCCGGATCCACGCCCGTCGCGATCGGCGGCGCGAGCGCGGGAGCGGCCCTGGCCCTCGGCGCGGTCCTCCGCGAGCGCGACGCCGGTGCGCGGCTGCCGGAGCACGTGCTCCTGGCCTACCCCTTCGCCCACTTCCCCAACCCCGCCGTCGACGACGCGATCGCGGCCGAGCTGCGTGAGCTGCCGCCGGTCCTCCGCTTTCCTCCGTCGAGCATCGAGGGCATGGTGCGCACCTACCTCGGGCGGATCTCCGACCTCCCCGTCGAGGCGCTGCCCGGCTCCGCGCCGCTGGCGGGTCTGCCTCCGGTCACGGTCCTCGTGAACGAGTACGACGAGCTGCGGGGGTCGGCCGAGTTGCTCCTGCGCCAGCTCGCGGAGGCGGGCGTCGCCGTGACCGGGCACCTGGCCGCCGGCATGCCCCACGGGCACCTCAACCGGACGCCGGCGCTGCCCGAGGTCGACCGCTCGCTGCATCTCTTCGCCGCCCAGCTGCGCGCGATGGGCTGAGGCGCTCTGCCCCGTCCCGTCCCGCTCTGCCCCGCTCAGCTCAGGCGCGGTCCGCACCGTCCCGCTCAGGCGCGGTCGTGCAGGGTGACGTGGTAGCCGTCCGGGTCGGCGAAGGTGAAGGTGCGCCCGAACGGGCCGTCGATCGGAGCCGCGACGACGGGGTGCCCGTCGGCGACGAGCGCGTCGTGGATCTCCTGCACGCCGGTCGCGTGCAGCCAGATCGCGGCGCCCACACCGGGGCGGGAGGCGGAGTCGAGGTCGGTGCCGGGCGCGAGGTCGCGCAGGGCGAAGGCGATCGGAGTCGTCGTGAAGACGACGGCGTGCGGCGGGCCGGCGGGCGAGCGGACCAGGCCGAGGTACTGCTCGTAGAACGCCTGGGACGCCGCGAGGTCGCGGACCTGGAGCGAGACGAAGTCGGGGCCGGTGACGGGCATGGGGTTCCTCCTCGGTTGTGTCAGCTTTCTGACACACAGGAGCGTATGTCAGAATTCTGACATGAGTCAAGACGGCATCGACCTCGAGACCTCGCTCGGCTACCTGCTCAAGGAGGCATCGAGCGCGCTGCGCGCGGCGATGGAGGCCGTGCTCCGCCCGCTCGGGATGACGGTCACCCACTACTCCTGCCTCGAGCTCCTCGCCCAGCGGCCGGGCCTCTCCAACTCGGAGCTCGCGCGGGGCGCCTTCGTCACCCGGCAGTCGATGAACGTCCTGCTGCAGACTCTGGAGCGCGACGGCGTCGTCACCCGCCCCGACGCGGCTCCGGTCGGCAAGGCGCTCCCCACCCGCCTCACCGAGCGCGGACGCCGGAGCCTGGCCGAGGCGTCCGCCGCCGTCCGCGGGGTGGAGCTGCGGATGCTGGAGGGGCTCGCGGAGGAGGAGCGGCAGGCGGCGGCGCGCCTGCTCCGCGGAATGATCCGGTCGCTGCGCGCGGACGACCGCACTTGAGGGGGCCGGCGATACGGCGTACGGGATCTTTGTCGGCGTGTTCGCGGGCGCTCTGGTGTTCCCGATCGTTCGCGGCGATGATCAGCCAGGACACAGGTGTCAGCAGAGACATTCGGAGCACCCCCTTGAGTGCGGAGAACGCTTGAACGGCGCACGCGAGAACCGCCAAGGTCTCTCCCTCTTCGTCACCGTCTCGAACGAGCCGTCCGCCGACACTCTCGCGCTCGCTGCTTCCTGCCCGCGAAGGATGCGGTGGGCGCACGGGCGTCTTCGACCGCTTGTTCGATACTGATCGCCTGGGGACGGCTGCTCTCACTAGAGTCGTGGCGTGGGACGCGAGCTGCAGCTGGGTGAGGCTCTTGCGCGGGTGGAGGCTCTCGGATCGTCGCTGGTGCGGCTCACCAGTGAGCAAGCCGTCAGGGCTGAGATCCAGTCGACCGCTCAAGAACTCTGGTCACAGCTCGCCCCTCGCGATCGTGCCGCGCATCGGAAACTCGGCGCGAGGGTACTGGTAGAAGCGGCGGTCGCGTCCTGGAAGACGAACAGTCGACTCGTGGCGCTGTCGTTGCTCCGGCAACCGGTGCGTCAAGGTCCGCCGCCGCTCAGTTTCGTGGGGATGTCAGATTCCGAGGCGAGGAGTCACCTCGGGGAGCGTCACCGCGAGAAGGAGCGATCTGCCGAGGTTGTTCCGCGACCGCCCAAGCTCTTGATCATGTCCGCTGGGGAGAAACTGGCCTTCGGCTCGTTGGTCGAACCCACGACCCCGCCGAGGTTGGATGGACCGGTCTGGCACCGCGGTCCGGACTCAGGACCCGGCGGCAACTACGGCTATCCGCGGAGTCTGGCAGCATCCACGAACCAGGACCGGCCTTGGAGAGAGGCTGAGCGGGAGGTCTGGCGCTGGCTGATCCGCCAAGGCGTTGCACGTGCCCGGTTGGGACGCGGATCCAGGGACGGAGGGATCGATATCGAGTCCGTCGATCTCATCGTGCAGGTGAAGTATCAGACGCGACCGATTTCCGAACCCGCGGTGCGAGATCTGTGCGGCGCATCGATGATCGATCAGAAAAAACCAGTCATTGTTTCCAAGTCCGGCTTCACCAGCTCTGCTTTCGCGTTTGCAGATCGGTCGGGAACCGCACTCTTCCGCTACGAGCCGGATTCACCCGAACCGATGAATGCCCATGCGAAGACCCTTCTGATCCGTCTAGGTGAGAGAGCTGTGCAGTGATGGTCGCTGAGTTCGCGAGGCACGGCTGTCCAAGGTTCTCCGGATCTCCGGGCTGATGCGTCCTGAGGCCGCGCTGTTCCGCCGTCTGTAGGAACGGGCGCCGCGCGCTCGCCGGTACGGTCGCGCTCATGGCAGCAGGAGGAGCGGTGCGCCCGCTCGACGTCGGGATCATCGGCGGCTCGATCGGCGGACTGTTCGCCGCGGCCCTGCTCGTTGGCGACGGGCACCGCGTGACGGTCCTCGAGCGGTCGGCGACGGGGCTGTCGCGGCGGGGAGCCGGGCTGGTGGCCCAGCAGGACCTGATCGACCTCCTGCACGCGATCGGCCGCGACGACGAGGCGCGGGTCGGCGTCGTCGCGCACGAGCGGATCACCCTCGACCGCTCCGGGCGCGTGATCGGCCGCGACCCCTCCCCGCAGACGCAGGTGTCGTGGGACCACCTCTACGACACGCTCCGCTCGCGGATCCCCGCCGACCGCTACCTCCTCGGCCATGCCGTCGCCGGGGTGCGCCCCTCGGTCGGGACGGACCCGGTCGTCGTCGAGCTGCGCGACGGGAGCGGCCTGGATTTCGACGTCGTCATCGGAGCCGACGGCCTCGGATCCGTCGTGCGCGCGGCGGTCGCGCCCGAGGCGCCGGGGAACCGCTACGCCGGCTACTCGACCTGGCGCGGGCTGATCCCGGAGTCGGCGCTCCCCGCCGAGGCCGCGGCGACTCTGCTCGGACGCTTCGCCTTCTACACCGCGCCCGGCGAGCACATGCTCGGCTACCTCGTCCCCGGACCCGCCGGCGAGGTGGAGCCCGGCCGCCGGCGCTACAACTGGGTCTGGTACCGGCCCCTCTCGGAGGACGCCCTCCGCGGAGTGATGACGGCGTCCGGCCGTCCCCCGGAGAGCGTGTCCCTCGCGCCCGGCGATCTCGCCCACGATCTCCGCCGCCGGCTCGAGGAGGACGCGGTCGACCGCCTGCCGCCGCCCTTCGCGGCTGCCGTCCTGGCCGAGTCGCAGCCCTTCCTGCAGGCGATCGTCGACTACGTCCCGCCGCGGACGGTGCGCGGCCGGGTCGCCCTCCTCGGTGACGCCGCCGTGACGGTGCGGCCGCACACGGCCATGGGCGCGGCCAAGGCGGCGGGCGACGCGCTGGCCCTCGCCGCCTCCCTCGCGCGGCACCCGGTCGACGAGGCGCTCGAGCGCTACGAGGCCGAGCGGCTCCCCGTCGGCCGCGCCATCGCCGAGTACGGCAGGCGCCTGGGCCGCTCGACCCCGCTGCTGTCCGAGTGACCGCAGTACCGCGCTCCTGATCGATCCCGGACGTCCGCAGTGACCACCGCCTTCCCGGTGACGAGGCGCCACTGCGAAAGAGTGCGATCGGGAGCGAAGAAGAGGTCTCCGCTGGAAGTCCTCAGCTGAGCCGAGGTCCGTGCTCGTCACGAGTTCATCCGCCGCCCCCGCCTGGCCGCTCCCCGCCGTCCGCCGCGCGTCCCTTGCTCCTCGACCGCGGAGACGGCACCCTCGGGTGACGGCCCACGGCGAAGGAGACGCATGGACGACGACGGACTCCTGGCTGCGCTGCTGCGGGGACGGCCGGCGACGCTGGCCGACGCGGCGGAGCTGACCCACATCGACGAGGCCGAGGTCGCCGCGGCGATCGAGCGGCTCCGCGGCCGGGGGCTCATGGGCGGCGAGGGCGAGCAGCTCGATTTCCCGGCGCCGATGGAGTGGGCGGCCGCGGCCATCGCCCGGCACACCGAGTCGGCGCGGCGGGCGGGCAGGGAGTCCCTGGACGGGATCGAGCGCGTCGTCGCGGGCCTGCCGATGCTGCTCGGCGCCTGGCGGGTCGGCGAGGACACGTCGGATCCCGTGCCGACCCTCCTCCGCCACGGGCCGCACGCGTCCGAGGACCTCTGGTTCGACCTGGTGCGCCGCGACTCCGGCTCGCTCGTGGCGGTGCTCCCGAACGTGGAGCGGTTCCTCGATCCGCCGACGGAGCGGGCGATCCGCTTCGGGCACGCGCTCGCGGCGAAGGACCGGGTGCGCGTCATCATGCCGGCCGCCGGCGCGCGCGACCCCCGGGTGCTCGCCCGGGTGGAGGCGTACCAGGCGGCGGGCGTCGAGTACCGGCTCCTCGAGAGCCCGCCGAGCTGGTTCTGGGTCGACGGCGACCACCTCGCCGTCCCGTTCGAGTGGGGCGAGACGAAGCCGACCAGCGTGCTCGGCGTGCGCCATGCGGCGCTGGCCGGTCTGGTCGAGTCGTACTTCGAGGTGCTGTGGCGGCAGGCCGCTCCGATCGGAGCCGTCGACCAGAGCTGGCTGCCGCTGCTCCGGCTGATGCGCCAGGGCGTCACGCTCGAGACCGCGTCGCACCGGCTCGGCATGAATCCGCGGACCGGCCGCCGCCGCGTGGCCGCCGCGATGGAGCACTACGGAGTGGCGACGCTCTTCGCGCTCGGTACGGCGTGGGCGGCGGACTCGCGCACCCGCGACGGCGACGCCGGTGCCGGAGAGCCGGTGCTCGATGATCCGGAGGCGCTCGAGCCGGGAGCGCTGGACGACGGCGAGATCGACCTCGCCGAGACGGTGCCGCGCGATTGAGCTCCCGCGGGACCGAGCCGTGCGGCCGACCCCTCGACGCCTTCGGGTGGCAATGAGGAGTCGGCCGATGCGCCCGCCCGGGCACCTCTCCAGTGTCCGGACGTGACCACAGCGGGGACAAGAGCCTGTAGCGGACACGTCCGGAAGAGGACACCGCACCCGGGAGCGGATCGCGGGCGCTCCCGCTCGGAGGCGGGCGCGTGCCAGGCTTGCCGCATGGATCTCGAGGTGCGGCCGGGGCTCGTCGTCCCCGCATCGGAGCTGCAGTGGCGGTTCTCGCGCTCCTCTGGGCCCGGCGGGCAGCACGTGAACACCTCCGACAGCCGCGTGCAGCTCACCTGGAGCGTCGAGGAGTCGACGGCCCTCTCGGACGAGCAGCGCTCGCGCCTGCTCGAGCGCCTCGGGCGGCGGCTCGTCTCCGGGGCGGTCACCGTCACGGTGGCGCAGGAGCGCTCGCAGCTGCGCAACCGCGAGACGGCCCTCGAGCTGCTCCGCGGGATCATCACCGCGGCCCTCGCGCCTCCCTCCGCCCCGCGGCGCCCGACCCGGCCCACGCGCGGCTCCACCCGCCGGCGGCTCGCCGCGAAGCAGCAGCGCTCCGAGACGAAGCGGCAGCGCCGCCGGCCGCCCGGCGACTGAGCGGAGTCGCAGGGTCCGCCCGGTGGGTGCTCCAGGCCGCGGTATCCCGGTCGCGCCGGACCCGGCTCAGGGAGTGAAGAACGCCTCGATCGCCGCGGTCAGGGCGACCAGGTCGTCCACGTGGGCGAGCTCGCGCGCCGAGTGCATCGAGAGCAGCGGCACTCCCACGTCGACCGTGGAGATGCCGAGCCGGGTCGCGGTCAGCGGGCCGATCGTGGATCCGCACGGCACCGAGTTGTTCGAGACGAACTCCTGGTACCCGACCCCGGCGCGCTCGCAGACGCCCGCCCACAGCGCCGCACCGCGCGCATCCGTCGCGTAGCGCTGCGTCGCGTTGATCTTGAGCAGCGGCCCCTTCCCGGCGACCGGCTGGTTCGACGGGTCGTGCTTCTCGGAGTAGTTGGGGTGCACGGAGTGGCCCGCATCGGCCGAGAGGCACCAGGAGGCGGCGATCGCCCGGGCGCGCTCGTCGACGCCGGCGCCGAGGGCCGTGCCGATGCGCGAGAGGACGTCCTCGAGGAACGGCCCGCTCGCTCCGGACCGGCTCGCCGAGCCGAGCTCCTCGTGGTCGAAGGCGGCGAGCACGCTGATGTGCGCGGGCGGCGCCGCGGGATCGGCGCTCGCCGCGAGGAGCGCGACGAGGCCGGCGTGCACGGAGCTGAGGTTGTCCATCCGCCCGGCGGCGAGGAACATCTCGTCGAGCCCGAAGCGGCGCGGCGCCTGCGTGTCGGCGGTGAGCAGGTCGTAGCCGGCGATGTCGGAGGCGTCGTCGAGCCCGGCGTGCGCGGCGAGCAGCTGGAGCAGGTCGACCTCGGAGGCGTCGCCGATGCCGAACACGGGGACGGTGTGCTTCTGGCGGTCGAGGGTGAGGCCCTCGTTCGCCGTGCGGTCGAGGTGGATCGCGAGCTGCGGGATCCGCAGCAGCGGGCCGGTCCGGAGCAGGCGCGTCGAGCCGTCGCGGGTGACCACGCGCCCGGCCAGCTCGAGCTCGCGGTCGAGCCAGGAGTTGAGCAGCGGGCCGCCGTAGATCTCGACGCCGGCCTGCAGCCAGCCCTTCGAACCGATCGTCGGCCGGGGCTTGAGCATGAAGCCGGGGGAGTCGGTGTGGGCGCCCAGGATGCGGAAGGGCGTGGTCGCCCCGGAGCCCTCGGGCAGGTGCCAGGCGATGATCGCGCCGTCGCGGACGACGTAGTACCGGCCGGGCCCCGCGGGCCACGCCTGCGTCTCGTCCAGCCCCGTGAATCCGGCTCCCTCGAGGCGCCGTGCCGCCTCGGCGGCCGCGTGGTACGAGGAGGGGGAGGCGGTCAGGAACTCGGCGAAGTCGGCGATGTGGTCGTCACGCGTGGTCATCCCTCCAGTGAAGCACGCGGCGCGGCCGGGACGGGGAGGGTGCCGGGGGAGCCCCTGCGGCGGCCGTCACGGCCGGGCAGGGGCACCCCGGGGCGGAGGGTCAGCGCCGGGTCAGGTCGACGTCGGCCTCCGCGGCGATCGCCTTGATCAGCGCCGAGGCGTTCTCCCCGCCGAAGCCGGCGGCCATCGCCTCGTCGATGTAGTGGCGGGCCGTCGCGACGCCGGGGACGGGTGCGCCGACGCTGTCCGCGTAGGCCTGGATCAGCCCCGCGTCCTTCTGCATCAGCGCGAGGGCGAAGGACGGCGAGTAGTCGCCGGCGACAGCCTGCTCGACCCGCTGCGGGCATCGCACTTCCCCGTTCGAGTCCGCGACGGCCGAGGACGCGGTCATCACGGACGCGGAGTTCAAGTCAGTTGCCGCGGATCTGATGAACATCCGCAGCACGATCGGGTACGTCTCGAGCAACCTCAACCAGCTCGCCCCTCGGTGGCGCCAGCGGGCGAGGGCTGATGCGCAGAAGTTGTGCGCGGGAAGAGGTGCTGAACCGCTCGTCGCCGCGTGAGGAGGGGGCGACGAGCGGTTCAGCGCTGGTCTTTCGGGTGTCGTTAGCGCACGACTCCGTCGATCTCGAAGCTGTCGAAGCTGCCGGCGAGGTACGGGTCGGGGAACTGTGACTTGCCGAGGAAGTTGCCGCTGGTGCGGCCTAGGTCCTTCGGAGCGAGCGGCATGGCGGTGTTCTGCCCGACCTGCACTCCGTTGGCGAAGATCGTTCCCGTCGTCGTGCCGTTCGTATTCGCCTTGAAGGTCACCTTGATGTCGGTCCACTGCCCAGCGGGCATCGTGAAGTTCGTCGAGATCCGTGTCTCCGCTCCATTACCGGAGGTCGTGAGGGCGAGCCCTAGCTTCCCGTCAGTCGACTTCGGCGTGAGGAACACGTACTTCTGGGTGCTGCTGCCGAAGTCGAACAGCCGGCTGAAGGTGGAGATCGAATCGACCTTCACCCTCATCGAGATGGTCAGGTCCTTCGAGCGTGACAGGATGTCCGACGGCAGCTGGGCGAAGGCCCCGTCGCTTCCGTTCAGCCGCAGCACGCTCGCCGTGCCGTCGGTGGCGGTTGCCGCCGTCCCCTTGAGCGCGAGCGCGTTGCCGTTGCCGGAGGCGTCGGGGACGGTGCCGTTCGACGATGAGTCGA
The DNA here is from genome assembly GCF_002932735.1 of Rathayibacter sp. AY1B7. Classification (NCBI taxonomy): domain Bacteria; kingdom Bacillati; phylum Actinomycetota; class Actinomycetes; order Micrococcales; family Microbacteriaceae; genus Rathayibacter; species Rathayibacter sp. AY1B7. The sequence goes on along the minus strand of NZ_PSWK01000006.1, from coordinate 94,153 downwards.
AGGTGTAGGTCACCCAGTCGGCCGGGAGCGGCTGCAGGGCTTGAACGGTCACGGACACCGTGTCGGTGGTCGCAAGGACGCCGTCGCTTGCCCGGAGTGCGAACACGTAGCTGCCGGCGGTACTCACCGACGCAGACGTGCGGCGAGCAGTCGGCGACGCGAAGGTCGCGGTGGCACCGGCAGGAGCAGACTGCACGCTCCACTGCGTCGTCAGGGTTCCGTTCGGCGAGCCGAGTCCGTCGTCGGAGGCGGATCCGCTGAGCTGGATCGGATCGAGTCCGAGGGACAGCCCGGCCTGGTCGGGTCCGGCGTTGACGGTCGGCGCCGCATTCGCGCCCGGGGCGGTCGAGACCAGGTGGACGATGTACGTGCTGCCGGCGGGCGCATCGAACGGGACGCGGACCGGCGCGGGAAGCGTTCCCGCGAGAGAGGCGGGCCGGTAGACGTTGACGGTGCGCTGGCGCACGCCGTTCACGATGACCGCGTAGCTGCCCTGCGCGAGGCCGCTGACCTCCGCGATGCCGGAGTGTGCGGTGCCGGTGCGGTTGAGCATGTCCAGGCGCAGGTCGGCGCTGTTCGAGCCGACGATCGCCTGCGAGTAGGCGTCGTTCTCGAGGTCGACCGACAGCTGCTGGGTCACCAGGTTGAGGCGGCGCTGCAGGCCGTCCTTCGGGATGACGGTGGTGGAGTAGGCGTCCCGCGAGACGTCCGCTCCGTATCCGACGACTCCGAAGATGGGGTCATCGGTGACGACGTCGGCGCTGAGGGTCTGCAGGGTGCCCCACAGTCCGAGATCGCTCTCGCCGGTCATGCCCCGCCAGCCGTTGTTCAGCTTGACGTTCGCGCCTCCGCCGACCCCGAGGGTGCCGAGGTTGCCGCGCTCGGCCTGGTACGACCACGATGCGGCTCCGATGTTGGCCGGCGCGTTGCTGATCTGGCCGGAGTTGATGGTCGCGAGTCCTGCGACCTTGCCGGCGTAGTTCAGGCGCTGCAGCTCGGCGCGGCGCGCGGCGGTGATGGCCGTGGTTCCGGTCTCGAGTGCTGCGGTGTGGTTGATGTAGTCGTCCATCGTGTAGCCGGCGAGGGAGGCGCTGTACTGGAACTGCCACCAGTTCTCGCCCGTGATGGTGGTGGGGTCGGAGTACCAGTACCAGACGGGCATGCGTCCGCGGGCGGCCTCCGTCTTGGCGACGATGTCGCGCATGACGCGCAGGGCGTTCGTCTTGTCGTCGTTCACATTGAGCTTGGCGAGGGTGTAGACCGCCTCCTCCCCCGTGTTGTCGTAGCTGTACTCGGAGCCGTAGGGGTAGGCGTTGGAGGAGAAGTTGGCGTACTTGATCGCCATCTTCGCTTCGATGTCGTTGGCCTGCGTGTCCAGTCCCTCGGCGCGCAATGCGGCGATGAGATCGGGTGTCGAGAGCTCACCCATGAGTCCGGTCTCCCAGTTGTAGGCGACGGGTCCCTCGTAGAGCTCCTTGAAGATCCCGTAGGCCGTCGTCAGGTACCACTGAGCGGGGTGGGCGTAGGCGATCGCGGAGGGGTTCTGCTTGGCGATGTTGTACATGCCGAAGAACGTGTTGTAGACGTGCGGGTAGGCGTAGCCGCGGTAGCCGGGCGTGGTGTTCAGGCTGCCGGGCTTCCCCTGCTCCCAGAAGTCGTAGACGGTGTACTTCGGCGCGGCGCTGGGCGACGTGTTCCCCATCAGGTTCTCCCAGACGGCCTTCTGGAGGTAGTCGTCGAGGGCCTTGATCTGGGTGGCGTCGGGCAGGGCGACGAGCTTCTCCGCGAGGAACTGGCCGTGCGGGAGTCCCCAGTCGTCGCCGAGCCCGTAGTAGCCGGCGTACTCGTTGCGGCGGCCCTGAGGGGCGTTCGTCGTGGTGGCGAGGCTGCCGTCGGGGGCGTTCATCATCCAGTCGTCGAAGGTGTAGTTGCGGATGTCGCTCGCGGAGAGTCCGTCGGACGGCTTCCACTGGGTCTTCTCGACCATGAACTTCGCATGCGTGTCGAGGAGTCCCGCGACACTGTCGATCACGGAGAACTGGAGGACGGACTGCCGCGCGGCGCCGGTCTGGTCCGTGTACGAGACGGTGACGTCGTTGGCGCCCAGCTGCGTGCGGTCGAAGGTCATCCCGTAGATCCGGTAGTCGCCGTTGCTCCGGGAGAACGTCACGACGGGGTTCGTGGGCGCTGACCCCTTGAGGTCGTTGCGGTTGCGCGCGGTGACTGACGTGATGGTGCCCTTGATCCGGAACGCCATCTCTGCGCGCCGGTCGATGGGCACGATGAGTCCGGGGACGACCGTGGTGTCGAGCAGCCCTCGATCGAACATCGTCTGCTTGAGTGCTGCGTCGTCATCGACCTTGCCGATGCGATAGGTGTAGCTCTTCGTCGCGCCCGGCGCGATGGCGACACTGGTGGAGCTGAGGTAGCCGCGGTTGGTCTTCTGGATCGCGGTGGAGTGCGGGTAGTAGATGTTGAGGCCCTTGATGTTCGAGCTCTCGTTCGCCGAGTTCCAGGCCCAGGAGGTGTTGCCGACTTCCTCGGTGCGCCAGCGGTCCTGGTACTCGAAGCCGGAGCCGGATGCGGTGTCGGCGGTCATGGCGATGAACGGGCCCTGGCCGCTGGGACGCTCGAGAGTGACGTAGGAGCCGTTCTTACCCACGTAGGAGTGTGTGAGGACCCGGGTCTCGTAGATCGAGTCGCCCTGCCTCCATAGCTCGTTGCCGGGAACGGGGACACCCCAGTCGCCGATGACGAGCTGCGTGGCCGCGGTGTTCTTGACGTCCTGCTTCCAGACCAGGGAGCCGTCGGAGGCGAGAGAGTACGTCTCGGTGACGGTGAAGCCCTTCACGCCTTCCGCGTCGGTGGAGTTCTGGTGGGTGACCGTCACACTGCTCGACGTCGCCGAGACGGTGCGGCCGTCGGCCGACTGGGAGGTCCACGCGGTCTTCCAGGGGTTCGCGCCGACACCGGTGGTCGACACTGCTCCCGTGCCGTTCGCGTAGGAGAACATCAGGTTCCCGAACCACTGGCGGTACTTGCTGTTCGTCTCGCGGGCCTGCTCCGGAGCGCTGTCCGGGTTCATCAGGTATTCGGTGTCGTGTAGGTCGCCGACGATCTTGAGCGACTGCATCGACCCGTCCGCGGCGAAGCTCGCGCGGATCTTGTCGGAGGCGAGCGTGTAGGGGTAGCTGGTGGCGGCGTCGGCGGTCTGGCCGACCACCACCGATCCTGCTGCGGCGATGACGCCGATCGTGAGTGCCGCGAGCAGCCGAGAGGCTCTGCGTGAGAGGAGGGACATGTCCTGCCTTCTTCGTCGAAGTGCGGATGCGGTGACCGGCGGCCGCCGCAGAGGAGCGAGGATCCGCCCGGCGGTGGGAGCTCGCCCGGGAATCAGGAGTGGTTCACGGGAAGCCAGATGCGCATCGACACGGGACCTCGGGATCCCCACGACCGGTACGGGGTGAGCGCCACGGTCAACGGCCGTCGGTGCGGGGTTCGAGGGATTCTGGAGAAGGGCCATTCGTGCTCGTCGCGTTCGGCGACGCTGCCGGCGAGCGTCACACGCCCCTCTCGTGCGATCGGGACCGCTCCGGCGTCCAGGGCGATGTCGTCGACGTGGGCGCCGGCGGGGAGGTCGACGGACTCGAGGCAGAGGATGTCCGGTCCGTGCTGGACGGCGACGGTGCCGCGGGTGGCATCGATCCTCTCGTCGGGCTGCACGAGGACGGGTTCGAAGGGGAGGTCGAGTTCGATCCGGTCGCCGACGCGGAAACGCCGTTCGAGGTGGAGCGTGCCGTGGAACGGTCCGGTCGGCGTCTCGGCAGCATCCCCGTCGGCGGAGACGACGACGACGTCCGCGTTCGTCGCCCAGGTCGGGATCCGCAGCGTCAGAGTCCACGGCTCGACGGGTGTGCGCGTGATGGTCACGGCGACTCGCCCCCGCTCCGGCAGGTCGCTGGAGACCTCCATCGAGACGTCTCCCTGGAGGAGAGCGGCGGAGATCGTGGCGGACGCGTACTGGTGCAGCTGCACACCCTTCGCATCGGTGGTGGCGAGGTAGCCGGACAGCGAGGCGAAGGTGCGGGCGAGGTTGTTGGGGCAGCAGGCGACGTCGAACCACGCCGCCCGCTGACTGGAGTCCGCGCGCTTGGACTGCTCCTCCGGGGAGGACGCGACGCCAGGCTCGCGCCGGTGGAGGGTGTTCGCGTAGAAGAAGGAGCGGCCGTCCTCGGACACGGCGGTGGCGATGATGTTGTGCAGAGTGCGTTCGATCAGGTCCGCGTAGCGCGGGCGGCCGGTGGCGAGCAGCAACCTCCACGAGAGCATGATCGAGCCCACGCCGGCGCAGGTCTCGCAGTACGCGCGGTCGTTGGGTAGCTCGAAGTCGGCGCCGAACGCCTCGTCCTGGTGATGCGAGCCCATTCCACCGGTGATGTAGGTCCGGCGTGCGACTGTGGCCTCCCACTGCCGCTCGACGATCGCGAGCAGCTCGGCGTCATCAGTGTCCACGGCGACGTCGACCACCGCGGACGTGAGGTAGAGGGCGCGCACCGCGTGTCCGCGGAGGACCTTGGCCTCGCGGATCGGGACGTCGTCCTGGAAGTAGGCGCGACCGAACTCGACGTCTTCCAGGCTCTGGTGACCGCGGCGGTCCAAGAACACGCGGGCTTGCTCGAGGTAGCGCTCCTCCCCCGTGGCGCGGGCGAACTCCGTGAGCGCGACCTCGATCTCCGGATGTCCGCAGACCGTCTGGCGGCCGTCCGCCCCGAACTCCGAGCAGATGTGGTCGGCGAGACGGCGCGCGGCCTGCGTGAACCCGTCCTCACCGTGGGTGCGCAGTCGCGCGACCGCGGCCTGGAGGAGGTGTCCGGCGTTGTACAGCTCATGGCCCCACTCGAGGTCGCTGTAACGCTCAGCCTGACCGTGCCGGCCGAAGCGGGTGCCGAGATAGCCGTCGCTCTCCTGCGCACTGACGATGCGGGCGGTGAGAGCGCGGATGATCGATTCGGTCTCCGGGTCCTCACGTCCGGCGGTGTGCCAGCAGAGCCCTTCGAGGGTCTTGTAGACCTCGGAGTCGGCGAACTCGCGTCCGCGACGGCCTTCGGCGAGTCCGCCCCCGACGGCGAGCTCGAAATTGCGCAGCCATCCGGCGCGCTCCAGCCAGCCGAGGTTGTGCTCGAAGGTGGCGGTCGCGTTGACGGCGACCCGACGTCCCCAGAACCCCTCCGGGTCCAGCTGGACCCGGTCGATGGCGAGGGGTGTCAGGGTCCCGGCGGCCGGGTCAACGGGCAGGGCTGGGGAGAAGGTCATGACGGGATCTTTCACGAGTGGCGCGGGACGAGAGGAAGGACGACTGCTACTTGACGCTGCCGACGGCGAGGCCCTCACGCAGCAGCCGGAACGACAGCACGTAGACGGCCAGCAGCGGCAGCGAGGAGATGACCGCGAGAGCCATCAGCCCGGGCCAGTCGATCCCGTACCCCGACGTCTGCTGCGCGATGAGAGCGCTGATCGGGTAGTTGACCGGAGAGAGGAAGAGGTTGATCGCGAAGAGGAACTCGCCCCAGGCGACGAGGAAGATCAGCGAGCCGACCGTCGCCATGCCGTTTCGAACGATCGGGACGACGACGGCGAAGAAGGTGCGCAGCCGACCGGCCCCGTCGATGGAGGCGGCCTCTTCGATGGCGTCGGGCACCGCGGCGAAGAACGGTCGCAGCAGCAGCACGGCCCACGGCAGCAACATCGCCGTATCGGCGAGGACGAGACCGGCGGTGGTGTCCAGAAGACCGAGCCTGCTGAAGATCGCGAACAGAGGGATGATGCTCGCCGTCTGCGGCACCATCTGCAGGAAGATCAGCAGCCCGAGGACGAGACCGGCGACGACGCCGTCGACGCGGCGCAGCGCGTAGGCGAACGGGACGCCGAGCGCGAGCACCAGTGCAGTGGTCCCGAGGGCGATCTGCGCCGACTGGGCGAGCGCCGTCGCGAGGGCGGGGTTCGCGAGCGCCTCCGCATAGGCGTCGAAGGAGGGCGCCGAGAGGATCGCTCCGCCGACCACGTCGCCCTGGCGCTTGAGGGAGGTGAGCACGATCCAGACAAGGGGCAGCCCGTACAGGACGTAGAGCACCACGCGTACGGTGAAGGCGACCGGCTCCCGGGTGCGGGACGGTCGCGCGACGCGGGTCGCAGCGCCGCCTCGCAGGCGGGTCAGGGGGGCGGTGAGGGTGCTCATCAGGACTCGCTCCTGGTCGATCGGACGTAGACGACGGCGAGGACCGCCACGATGGCGAGGGCGATGATGCCCGTCGCGGAACCAAGTCCGTAGTCGTGCTGGACGAAGGCCTGGGAGTAGCTGAGGTAGGGCAGCGTGGACGTCGCGTCTCCGGGGCCGCCGGCGGTCATCACGTAGATGAAGTCGAAGCTGCGGAAGGCGTAGACGACGGTCAGGATCGCCAGGATGACGGCGGTCGGCCGCGCCGCGGGGATGAGGATGCTCCGGATCTCCTGCCAGCGGCTCGCGCCGTCGACCGAGGCCGCCTCGAGGATCTCGGGGTCGATGCCCAGCAGAGCCGACCGGAAGACCAGCGCATTGAAGGGGATGACGGCCCAGGCGTTCACGATCGCGACCGAGAGCAGCGCGAACCTCGCGTCGTAGAGGAAGGGGACGCCCTCCGCCGAGAGGCCGGTCGCCCGCACGAGCGTGTTGACCAGACCCTGATCGGCGAGGAGGAACTTCCAGATGCTGCCGTTCACCACGGGCGGCATGGCCCAGATGAACACCATCATCCCCAGGAGGAAGGCACTGCCCAGCCGGGAGGAACGGAGGGCGATCGCCGCTCCGAGTCCTCCGACGACCCCGACGACCGTGACCAGGACCACGAAGGCCCCGGTGCGCAGCGTGGCGCCGCCGAGGTCGGAGCCCTGGAGCAGCGCGAGGAAGTTCTGCACTCCGACGAACGGCCAGTCCCCGTTGAGGGTTCCGGAGCTGACCTCGCTGACGCTCATCCTCATCAGCAGGTAGATGGGGTAGAGCGACAGCGCCGCGAGCAGCACTCCTCCCGGTGCGGCGAAGCCCAATCGGCCGCCGCCGACACCGGATCGTCTCCGGGTCGTGGTCGAGGTGCTGCTCACGGTCGCTCCGTTCGTCGGTGGTGAGGGACTACTGCGCGAGCAGCGGGGTGAGGGTGGTCATCAGATCGCTCGAGAGCTGTTCGGGTGACCCGTTGCCCGCCACGGCGGCACTCCACGATTCACCGACCGTCTGCAGGACCTTCGCGACGTTCTCCGAGGGGATCGCGGGGTCGGGGGAGGTGTGACCGTTGTCCTGCAGGATCGTCGCGAACTGCGAGAGGACCGGATCGCTCCCGACCTTCTCGTCCGCGGCGGCGTCCGCTCGCGACGGAATGGATCCGAATGCGTCGAGCAGCGTCAGCTGGCCCTTCTTCGAGAAGAACTCCTGCTCGAGGTACTCCTGCGCGAGCTCCTTGTTCTTGGAGAACGCGCCGACGTTCTGCACCTCGCCGCCGAGATACACGGAGCCCTTGTCGCCGACCGGGATCGGGACGACGCCGTACTCGAAGGATGCGTCCTTCTTCGCGGAGGCGATCTGCCAGTTGCCGTTCACCGCGAAGGCCGTGTTGCCGGCCTCGAACTGCTGGAAGGGGACCGTCTGGTCCCAGGTCGCCGCTTCCTTGGTGAGGTACCCCTTCGCGGTCCAGTCCTGGACCATCCCGAAGGCGTCCTCGAGGGGCTCCTGCTCGGGGGTCGTGTAGTCCCAGCCTGCCCGCGAGAGCCACGGGAACGCCTGCCACTCGCCCTCGGAGTTCGCCTTGCCGGTCAGGGTGATCCCGTCCTTGCCGGCTGCCTTCGCGAGGGCCAGGTCGGCCTCGAGCTCGTCGAAGGTGGTCGGGGGCTGCACGCCGAGCTCGGTGAGGATGTCCTGGTTGTACCAGAGGCCGATCAGGTTCACGAAGCCCTGCACGCCCATGACGTCGTCGCCGACCTTCTGGACGACGGCGTCGGGGAACTGGCCGGCGTCGGCGTACTCGTTCCACCAGTCGTTCATCGGCTCGATCGCCTTCGCCTCGGTGAGCGTGTAGGTGTCGGCCGCGTTGTAGACGACCACGTCCGGACCCGTCCCGGTTCCGGCAGCCTGCACGAGCTTGTTCGTCAGCTGATCGAACGGGACGTAGACGTTCTCGACCTGCACGCCGTCGTGAGTCGACTCGAAGTCCGACGCGAGGTCGTCGAGGCCGGCCGTCTGTCCGTCCACGGAGTAGTAGTGCCAGACCGTCAGGGTGTCGCCGCCGTTCCCGGCCGAGGCGCCTCCTGCGGACGACGGCGTGCAACCGCTGAGGAGAAGGGCCGCAGTGGCGGCTGTGACCGCTGCGACAATGCTGATCCGGGTGCTGTGACGCCTCACGACGTGCCTCGCTTTCACTGTCTTCATTGACTCGGCCACCTGGTGCCAGGCATTTCATCGATGAAATCGAGGACCGCTGTCGGCGATAGTAGAGCCGCCGGGCCACCTCCGTCAATATCCGCGATTCACCCGGTCATGTCGCGGTGCGCTGGTCGAGGCGTGCATACTGTGCGCACCAGTTCATCGATGAAACGGAACGGCCATGACCTCGCACCCCGTCCACCGAGCGCACGGCATCGTGCACCCCGCCTTCACGGTCGGGACGATCGATTCGCGGCTCTTCGGATCGTTCGTGGAGCACCTGGGCCGAGGCGTCTACGGCGGCTTGCTCGATCCTTCGCACGAGAGCGCCGACGCCGACGGATTCCGCACCGACGTCCTCGCGCTCGTCGAGGAGCTCGGAGTCACGACCGTCCGCTACCCGGGCGGCAACTTCGTCTCGGCGTACGACTGGCGCGACGGCATCGGTCCGGTCGAGAATCGTCCCGTCCGGCTCGATCCGGCCTGGCACACCGTCGAGCCGAATCGCTTCGGGATCGACGAGTTCGTCCGCTGGTGCCGGGCGGCGCGCGTCGAGCCGATGATGGCGCTGAATCTCGGGACCGACGGAATCCGCTCGGCCCTGCACCTGCTGGAGTACGCGAACCACCCCGGCGGCACGACGCTCTCGGACGAGCGGCGCGCGAACGGCGCCGACGAGGCGCACGACATCCGGCTCTGGTGTATCGGCAACGAGATGGACGGGCCGTGGCAGATCGGCCATCTCAGCGCCGGCGAGTACGGGCGTCTCGCCGCCCGCACCGCCGCCGCCATGCGCGCACTCGACCCCGACCTCGAACTGATCGTCTGCGGCAGCTCGAACGACCGGATGGCCACCTTCGGAGCCTGGGAGCAGGAGGTGCTGCTGCACACGGTCGAGCACGTCGACTTCGTCTCGTGCCACCAGTACTTCCGCTACGACGGCGACCTCTCCGCGTTCCTCGCCTCCGGCGTCGCCATGGACCGCTTCATCACCGCCATCGCCGACACGATCGGACAGGTCCGAGCACAGAGGCGATCAGAGCGTCCGATCGCCATCTCCTTCGACGAGTGGAACGTGTGGGACTTCGTCGCACACGATGAACGAGTCGCCGGAGGGCTCGAATGGGAGGAGGCGCCCCGACTCCTCGAGGACCGCTACACGGCAGCGGACGCCGTCGTCGTGGGCGACATGCTCATCAGCATGATCAACAGAGCCGACATCGTCCGGGCAGCGAGCATGGCTCAGCTGGTGAACGTCATCGGTCCGATCATGACCGAGCCGGACGGCCCCGCCTGGCGGCAGAGCACCTTCTGGCCGTTCGCCCAGGCACGGCGCTCCGCCGGCGCCACCGCGCTCCGGACCGTCGTCGAGGCGGACAGCACGGGAGCGGACGATGACTCCGCTCCCGTCCTCGCCTTCGCCGCAGCGGCGCACGCCGACGGCTCGCTCGACCTGATGATCGTCAACCGCGCGACCGACGGCGTCACGGACACCACGGTCGACCTCACGTCGTTCCCCACCCTCACGGTGACAGATGCACTGATCCTCCGACACGAGGACCCCTTCGCGACGAACTCGGCGGAGCTCCCCGACACCGTCACTCCGCGGCCCCTCGCCGTAGCGCTGACCGACGGCGTCCTCTCGCTCCGGATCCCCGCCATCGCCTGGGTGACCGTGCGCCTCTCGCCGACCGTCGACCTGGGATGATCGGGGAACGCTCATGGGAGGGATGATGCCGATGCCGCGATCGCGAACCCGCCCGGTGACCATGGCCGATGTCGGCGCTGCTGCAGGCGTCACCGCTCGCACGGTCTCCAACGTGCTCAGCGGCAACGCCAACGTCAGACCCGAGACCCGCGATCTCGTCCTCAAGGCAGTCCGCGATCTCGGATACCAACTCAACGTCTCCGCGCGCGGACTGCGCACCGGCCAGACCGGGCTCATCACCCTCGCGATCCCGGATCTCGCGATCGAGTACTTCGGCCAGCTCGCGACGGTCATCATGTCGGAGGCCGAGCGGCACAGCTGGACCGTGATCATCCAGCAGACCGGAGCGCGCCGAGACGCCGAGATCGCCGTCCTCTCCGGCTCCAGCCGCCAGCTGTCGGACGGACTGATCTTCCAGCCCCACGCACTCGGCCCCGGAGACGAGAAAGTACTCGTCGGGGACCGCCCACTCGTTCTCCTGGGCGACAGGATCTTCGACGGCCCGGTCGATCACGTGACCATGGCGAACACAGCCGCCGCGGCCACCGCCACGCAGTACCTGATCGACCGCCAACACCGGCGCATCGCCGCGATCGGCAGCAACCCCGCCGGCGGATCCGTCAGCGCCGCAGCACTCCGCTTGGACGGATACCGCGGTGCCCTCGAGGCGAACGCGATCCCGTTCGACCCCGCCCTCGTCGCGGTCGCCACCGAGTGGCACCACGCCGACGGCGCCGTCGCGATGACGCAGCTGCTCGACTCCCGCGTCCCTCTGGACGCCGTCTTCTGCTTCAACGACACCCTGGCCTTCGGGGCACTGCACGCACTGCACGTTCGCGGCATCCGCGTACCGGAGGACATCGCCGTCGTCGGCTTCGACAACGTCACCGCCGCCGCCTACGCGATACCCGCCCTCACCACGATCGATCCCGGCAGCCGCCAGATCGCCAAGACGGCCGTCGACCTCCTCGCTCAGCGCATCCGGAACGGCCCTCCGGCGCACCCGAGCGAGATCGTCGTCGAGCACTCGCTCATCTCCCGCCGCAGCGCGTAGCACAAGCACATTCGTCAGCGACGAGCCGGTCCGCGCCCGAGAACACGTCTGGCTTTGATCGCTGCGACCTTCTCCTTCGTGCCCTCGTACCAGGGCACGGTGCGCAGCAGCGCGGCGCGGGAGCCAGTAGAGAGCATCACGGCGCGGCCGCGGGGCATCGCTCCGAGCTCGTCCACGGTCAGGATCCGTTCGCGCTTCAAGGCGGTCGAGGTCGAGCGGACGCCCTTGTTATAGCTGGCGGAGGTCGTTTCGCGGTCGTAGTCACCGACGAGCTCGGAGACGTTTTGGAGGAAGTCGTTCTCCTTGACGCTGCCGAGGTAGAGGAACGCGTTCGATGCGCTCCACAGCTTCAACATGCCCTCCTTTCCCCGTGCCGCTCATCCAGGCGTCGATCCTCCCGCCCGACGGCAGGCGCGCCTAGCCGCGAAGCCCGCGCCTCTGCGGGACGGAGGCGCAGTCGTCCCCGCGGCGGGACGGCGCCCGTCACTCCTGTGGTGGAAGCGTGCCCGTCACTCCTGCGCGCCCGTCACTCCTGCGCGCCCGTCACTCCTGCTCAGCCGCCGCGAGGGCGCGGTCGAGCCAGTCCGCGAGCAGCAGGCGCTCCGCGGGCGTGAGGCCGACGAGCTCCGGTGCGAGGGCCCGGACGCCGACGAGGGCGGTGAGCCGCCCGCCGTCGCCGGGGGAGGGCGGGTCGGCGAGGATCCCCGCGAGCACGCTGTCGAGCGCGGCGTCGGCGAGACCGGGGTCGCGGTCGGCGGCGGGGGTGGAGAGCAGGGTGGTGACCACGCCGGTGCCCGCCGCCTGGATGAGGCCGACGGCGCGCTCCTCCGGCACGCGGAGGCGGCCCTCGGCGGCCACTCGCTGCACGCGCGCGGCGAGGACCCGCCGCCCGGAGAGGGCGGCCGGCGATCCGGAGGCGCGGCCCGGATCGCTGAGGAGGCGGAAGAGCGCGGGGTTGGCCAGGCCGAACTCCACCTGCGCGGCCCAGCCCGAGCGCAGGTCCTCGACCGGGTCGACGCCCCCGGCGACGGCCGCTTCGACCGTCCGCGCCTTGGAGTCGACCCAGGTGGCCAGCACGTGCTCCGCGACCGCCTCGAGCAGGCCGTCCTTGTCGCCGAAGAGGCGGTAGATCGCCGGGGCCTGCAGCCCGGCCGCCTGGGCGACCGCTCGCGTGGTGACGGCGGCGGGGCCCTCGTCGCGGAGGAGGCCGGCGGCCGCCTCGACGATGCGCAGGCGCGTGTCGGTCGGAGGAGTGGGGCTGGTCACGTATCGACGGTAGCGCACGGTTGCTATCAAGGGAATTCCGTAGTTATCCTCGTCGTGGTATCGCTGATACCCCTCATCGGAAGGCTCTCCCCATGATCATCGTGACCGGTGCCACCGGCGCTCTGAACGGCGCCACCGTCGACCACCTCCTCGACTCCGTCCCCGCCTCCGGGATCGCCGTCGTCGCCCGCGACGCCTCGAAGGCCGCCCGCTTCGCGGAGCGCGGAGTGGAGGTGCGCGTCGGCGACTACGCCGACCCCGCCTCCCTCCCGGCCGCCTTCGACGGAGCGGATCAGCTGCTCCTCGTCTCCTCGAGCGACCCGCGGGCCGACGCCGTCGCCCTGCACCGCACCGCCGTCGAGGCGGCCGTCGCGGCCGGAGTCGGACGGGTCCTCTACACGAGCCACCAGGGCGCCGCCGCCGACACCCCCTTCGGCCCGGGCCGGGACCACGCGGCGACCGAGCGCCTGCTCGCCGAGTCCGGACTCGCCTGGACGTCGCTCCGCAACGGCTTCTACGCGCACAGCCTGGGTCTGTTCCTCGGACCGTGGCGGGAGACCGGAGTGATCGAGGTCCCCTCCGACGGCCGCGTCTCGTGGACGGCCCGCGAGGACGAGTCGGAGGCGGCCGCCCGGCTCCTCCTCTCGGGGAGCCCGCAGGACGGGCCGGTCACGCTGACCGCGACGGAGGCTCCGACGTTCGAGGAGATCGCCGGGATCGCGGCCGAGGTCGGCGGGCGGCCCGTCGAGCTGCGCGTCCTCGGCGATGACGAGTGGGTCGCCGCGCGCGTCGCGGCAGGTCAGCCCGAGTTCCTCGTGCGCTTCACCCTCGGGATGCACCGGGCGGCCGAGCGCGGCTTCTTCGCGGGCACCGGCCCCGAGCTCGGGCGCCTCCTCGGACGCGAGCCGCGCAGCGTCCGCGACCTGCTCGAAGCCGGATAGGCAGCCGTCGCCGGATGACGCCGGGCGGGCCGCCCCGGGCCCGCCCGCGTGACGAGGCGCCGCGCCGTCCGTCGAAGCGCGGCCGAGGCGGCGGCGTCTCGGCGTCAGGGCGGTTTCCCGGCTCCCCCCGCACGACGCCGGGAGCCCGCCGCACCGGTGAGGTGCGACGGGCTCCCGGGGAGTGCCGTGCGTCAGCCGCAGCTGCGCGCGCTGTAGGGCGCGGTGGCCGTGGCCGTGACGGTCTTGCCGCCGACCGTGGCCGTGCCGGTGACCGTCGCCTCGCCCGCGGCGAGCTGCGTCGAGCGCACCGTGAACGCGGCGGAGCCGGAGGCGCCGGGCTTCACGCCGGCGATCGTCTTCATGCCCTCGGGGGTGCTGATCGAGACGTCCATGGGCACCGTGTCTCCGTTCTTGCCGACGACCGTCAGCACGACCTTGCCGGCGACGCAGCGCGACGTGGCGGTCGCGCTCACCTTCAGCGAGGACTGCACGGTGACCGTGACCTGCACAGGCATGCGCGACGCGTCCTGCGCGACGCCCGAGACCGTGAAGGTCCCGGCCGTGGCGTAGGCGGCGGGCGCGACGGCGTCCCAGGCCACGTCGACCGTGCTGGTGGTGCCGGCGGCGGTCGTGATCGTGGCGCGGGGCAGGGCCGGCGCGGTGCCGACCGTGGTCGTCGCGGTCAGCGGAGCGACCGAGGCGACGGCCAGGCCGGGGGCGTAGCCCTCGAGCACCTTCTGGTACTCGGAGCGCGTCACCGGGATGACCGTGCCGTGGCGCGGCTTGCCGCCGTCGGCGTTCTGCGGCAGGCCCGTGCGGAGCTTCGCTCCGAGCGGCTGCCAGGAGTCGCCGTTCGCGAGGTCGTCGGTGCCGAACGGGATGTAGTGGTTCGGCCCGTCGTGGTAGTTCGGCTGGTCGATGAAGAGGAACCAGTCGAGGCCGTTCACGTCGCCCTCGTTGGCGGGGAAGACGTTGGGGCCCTCGCCGCTGGTGAAGGTCTTCCCGGGCTCGCCGTTGGGCAGGCCCGAGGCCACCTTCTCCTTGACCAGCGACCACTCGTCCGCCGGTCCGCCGGTGCCGGGCAGTGAGCCCGAGACGGTGGCCAGCAGGTCCGTGCTCTTCTCCTCGCGGAGGGTCATCGACGCCTCGTCCTTGGTGAAGCGGTAGTAGGTGTCGCCGTCCTTCGCGACCGTCGAGTCGATGGTGCCCTTGCCGGCGCCGCGCTTGACGTCGATCCACGGCTTCGCCTCCGAGAAGGAGGTGAAGTCCTCGGTCGTCGCGTACATCATCTGGTTGTAGGTGACGGAGGCGCGATCGGCCGTGTTCGTGGTCGGGTACATGTTCGAGGCCCAGAAGACGACGTAGGTCTGGAGCTCGTCATCCCAGTACGCCTCGGGGGCCCAGGTGTTGCCGGCGAAGTCGGTGGAGACCTTGACGTGGCGCTGGGCGGACCAGTTCACCAGGTCGGTCGACTCCCAGACCTCGATGTACTTCGAGCCCGACTTCTGCGCGGTGTCGAAGCCGCCGGGGAGCCCGTCGATCTTCAGGTCGGTGGCGAGCATGAAGAACTTGTCGCCCTCGTGCGAGCGGATGATGAACGGGTCGCGCAGGCCCATCGTCCCCAGGTTCGAGGTGAAGACCGGCTTGCCGCCGTTCAGCGTGTTCCAGCTCAGCGCGTCGTTGCCCTTCGAGGCGGCGAGGCTGATGCGCTCGGCGCCGTCGCCCTCTCCGGTGAAGAACGCCCAGACGTACGCCTCGGTGTCGTCGGTGCCGGCGGGGAGCGGCTGCACCCGGAGGGTGAAGTCGCGGGTCCGGGTGGTGGATCCGCTGGTCGCGGTCGCGCGGACGACCACGTCGATCGCGGGGCTCCCGGTCGCGGGGCGGTCGACGTCGATGGTGCGGGTGCCGGCGGCGCTGCCGTCGCGGACGGTCGCTCCGCTCGGGCTGACGACGCTCCAGGCGATGCTCGAGCCGAGCGTGCCGGTGGTGGGCACCGAGACGTTCGTCCGGATGTCGCCGACGTTCGGGATGGCGATCGCGGCGAGGTCGCGCTGGACCTTCGTCGCGTCGTCCAGCTGCGCGGCGACGCGCACCGCGTAGTCGACCGAGCGGGTCTCGGTGCCGACCCTGTAGGTGGCGGTGAGGGTGGCGGTGGCGTCCGGCTGCCCCGCGGCGGGGCGCGTGACGGTCGCGGTGCCGCCGGTGATGGCCACGGCCGCGCTGTTCGACGTCCAGGTGATGCCGACGCCGCTGGCGGTGGTGGGCACCGTGAAGCCGGCGGTCGCCTCCGTGGGCACCGTGACCGACGCGACGGCGCGGTCGAGGGCCTGCGAGGAGTAGAGCGCCTGCACGGAGCTGCTGCTGAGGGCGCTGTCGTAGACGGCGAAGTCGTCCATCTCGCCGTTCCAGCCCGGGTCGTTGTAGGTCGAGCGCGCGATGTACGCGACGAGCGACGGGCCGAACGAGGAGACGTCGCGGGCGATCGTGCTCTGCGAGATCTGCGCGCCGTTGACGTACACGGTGAGCTTGCCGGTCGAGCCGTCGATGACGGTCGTGTAGAGCGAGAGGCCCGAGGGGGTGCGCGCGCCGACGGTCGGGGTGCCCGTCGCTCCGGCTCCGACCTCGGTGTTGTAGGGAGCGCCCGCGTTGACCGAGTTGGTGACGACCGACTTGGTGTAGCCGGAGAGGTTGCTCGGGTTGAGCAGCCAGTAGCCGGAGGAGAACGAGGCGCCGGAGGCGACGGGCGCTCCGACGAACGCGGCGGCGACGTTGCCGGTCCCGCCCTTGTGGGCGAGCCAGGTCGAGAAGGTCAGGTCCTTCTTGCCGACGAGGCCGGCGGTGGGGATCTCGAGGTAGGGGGCGGCCGCGGCGGATCCGCCGGGGAGGCTGATGAGCCCGTTGCGGAACTGGGCCCCGGAGCCGCGCAGCGTCGCGCTGTAGCCGTTGCCGCTGGTGTCGGCGACCGTGGTGCCGGTGGGGGCGGTGTCGAACGTGTAGTGGAGGAGCGGGGTCTCGGTGGCTCCGAAGGCGGAGCTGGGGACCGTGGCGCCGAGCAGCGCCGTGGCGGCGACGGTCGCGACCGCCAGAGCGGTCCTCACCGCCGATCGTGATCGTCTCATGCAGATAGGCCCTCGTGATCGGGTGCGGCGTCGAGGCACGATCCGCAGGGCCGCGGAGGTGTGCGTCTTCGCACGGGATGTGAAAGTGAACATCCTAGATCGCGGTACCGGATCCTGACCAGACCCCGGGAGAGGTCTGCGGGCTCGTGCAGAACGCCCGCCGAGAGCGCGATCCCTCGCCCGCCGACGCACGGGCCCTCCTCTCCGCCGACGTTCTGCAGGAGCCGGCCGGGTGGCACGATGTCCGCATGGCCTCCGACCGCCCCGTCCTGCTCGTCGTCGACGTCGCCGACGGCGGCCGCGAGGATCCCGAGTTCGAGATCGAGCTGCAGCTGCTGACCGCGAGCGTCGTCACGGCCGCCACCGCCGCGGGCTTCGTGGTCGACCGCGTCCCTGCCGAGCAGGCCGGCGCCGCCGAGCTCGAGCGCCGGCTCGCCGCCGCCGACGCCGTCGTGGTCACCGGAGGGGAGGACGTCGACCCGTCCCTCTACGGCGGCCGGCCCGACGACCCGCACCGAGGCCAGTCCTTCCCCGCGGCCGACCGCGCGCAGATCGCGCTCGTCCGCCGTGCCGTCGAGACGCGGACCCCGCTGGTCGGGATCTGCCGCGGGATGCAGCTGGTCAACGTCGCCCTCGGCGGCGACCTCGTGCAGCACCTGCCCGGCGCGGGTCACGTCGGCCGGTCGGTCCCCGGCGAGCACCTGTCGGGGATGGTCGACCACCGCGTGGTGCTCGAGCCGGGCAGCGCCCTCGCCGGCATCCTCGGCGCCGCGGAGCTCGACGTCCGCAGCTCCCACCACCAGGCCGTCGACCGTCCGGGCGAGGGCCTCGTCGTGGTCGGCCGCGCCGACGACGGCACCGTCGAGGCCCTCGGGCACGAGTCCGCGCCGCTCTGGTGCGTGCAGTGGCACCCGGAGGACGCGGGCTCGCGAGGCACCGTGCTCACGGACCTGCTCGAGGCGGCGCTCGCCGCGACCGCTACTTGATCGACCCGCGCATCACTCCGCTGACCACCCAGCGCTGCGCGAAGAGGTACACGATCAGCAGCGGCGCCATCGCCATCAGGTAGGACGCGAAGGCGACGGTGTAGTTCGTGTTGAACTGCCCCTGGAAGACGTACTCGGCCAGCGGCAGGGTGCGGGCGGACGGGTCCGAGAGCACCACGAGCGGCAGGATGAAGTCGTTCCACGCCCACACGCAGGTCAGGATCCCGACGGTCGCGTTCATCGGGCCGAGCAGCGGGAAGATCACCTGCCAGTAGGTCCGCCAGGTCGAGGCGCCGTCGGTGCGCGCCGCCTCCTCGAGCTCGATGGGGATCGAGCGGATGAAGGCGGTGTAGATGAACGTGTTGATCGAGAGCCCGAACACGGCGTAGAGCAGGATCAGCCCGGCCTGGTTGTCCAGGCCCAGCAGGGCCGTCTCCTTCACCACCGGCAGCATGATGATCGGGAACGGCACGAAGACCGCGGCGAGCAGGTAGAAGTAGACGCCCTTGAAGAACGGCCTGTGCATGTTCCGGGCGACCGCGTAGGCGACCATCGAGTTCGAGAACAGCGTCAGCACGACGGCTCCGACCGTGATCAGCGCGGTGTTCACGAAGGCCTGCGGGAAGCGGGTCGCCGTCCACGCCTCGGCGAAGTTGCCCCACGAGATCGAGGTCGGCAGCTCGAACCCGGTGCCGCCGAGCTGGTCGGGCGTCTTCAGCGCGGTCACGACGGCGAAGTAGAGCGGCAGGAGGATCGTCAGCGAGCAGACCGCGATGAGCGCGGTCGCCCACCAGTTGATCCGGTAGGTGTCGCGGGAGGGCCGGCGCCGCCCCTCGGGCTCGCCGAGGGCGATGGCGGTCGTGGGGGTGATGGTCGATGTCATCAGAACGACGCCTCTCTGCGGCTGAGGACTCGGAACTGGATCAGCGAGACCACGATGATGATGAGGAAGTAGAGGACGGCGTTGGCCGTCTGATAGGCGTACTCGCCGCCCTGGAAGCCGCCGCGGTAGATCAGCAGCGTGATCGACTCCGTCGAGGTGCCGGGACCGCCGTTGGTGAGGGCGATGATGTGGTCGAACACCTGGAGGAAGTTCTTCATCGAGATGACCATGTTGATCGTGAAGAAGGAGGCGATCAGCGGGAACGTGATCGAGGTGAACTGCCGCCACCTCCCCGCTCCGTCGAGCGAGGTCGCCTCGTAGAGCTCGCCCGGGATGGTCTGGAGTCCGGCGAGGTAGATGATGATCGAGAAGGCCGAGGCCTGCCAGACCGCCAGCACCACGATCGCCACCCACGCCCAGTCGGCGTTCGCGAGGATGTTCTCGCCGATCACCGGGATCGCGCCGAGGATCTGCGGCAGCGAGTTCGCGAAGAGGTACTGGAACACGTAGCCGATGACCAGGGTCGAGAGCACGTAGGGGATGAAGTAGATCCCGCGGAACGCCGTCTGGAACTTGATCCGCGCGTTGAGGGCGACGGCGATGGCGAGCGAGATCACGTTCACGAGCACGGTCGCCACGATCGCGAAGCCGAAGGTGTCCCGTAGGCCTTCCAGACGCGGTCGTCCTGGAGGAGCGCGAGGTAGTTCGAGGCGCCGATCAGGTCCCAGGAGCCGTAGCCCGCGTAATCCGTGAAGCTGAAGAATATTCCGGTGAGGACCGGGACCGTGTGGAGCACGAAGAAGAGCAGGACGGCGGGGACCGTCATCCAGTAGAAGGTCTTCGAGGTGCGCCCGATGGTGCGCTTGCGGCGCGCGGGCGGCGGAGGAGTGGTCGCCACCGCCTGCGCGGCGGCCGTCGTGGTCGTGGTCATGGGGTCACTTCCTGGTCGTGCGTGCCGCGACTTTGCGCCACTCACTGTCGAGGGTCCGGAGCGCCGCGTCGGCGTCCCCGCTGGCGAGGAACGCCTGGAGCGTGGGGTTGAGCGGGATGCTCGCGGGGATCTGGTGGTCGACGAAGCCGATCAGCCGTCCCTGCTCGAAGTAGGGCTGCAGCTCGGCCAGCGTGGGGTCCGAGTTGGGTGCGGCGCCGACCAGCGGTGAGAAGGCGGCCTGGCTCGCGACGTAGGGCTCGACGACTCCGGGGGTCAGCAGGAAGTCGACGAAGCGGCGGGCCGCGTCGAGCTTCGGAGTGCCGCGGCCGATGGCGACGGCCACGTCGACGCCCGAGGTGACCCGCGTGTCCGCCGGGTCGTCGAGCACCGGGTAGGGGAAGACGCCGAGGTCGATGTCCGGGTTGTTCGTGCGCACCGGGTTGATCGCCCAGATGCCCTGCGGGTACATGGCCGCCTCACCCGCGGCGAAGGCCTGGTTGCCGTCGTCGTAGCCGCGGCCGAACGAGCCCTCCTGCGTGTACGAGAAGAGCTGCCCGAGCCGCTCCATCGTCGTCGCGTAGTCCTTCGAGAACGAGACGGGGGAGTCGGGGCCGAGCGCCGCTCCCTCCTCGCGCATCGCGTCGAAGAAGCCGTCCGGTTGCAGCTGCCCGCCGAGCGCGTTGAAGGCGGGGGCGCCGGTCCAGTTGTCGAGCAGGGCGCCGTAGAAGGGAGTGATCCCGGCGGCGGTGAGCGTCTCGCAGACGGCGATCAGCTCGTCCCAGGTGGTCGGCACCTCGATCCCGTTCTCGGCGAAGATCGTGCGGTTGTAGAGGATCCCGTCCGCGTTGTTCGCGAAGGCGAGCGCGTTCACCTCCTTCCCCTCGAAGCTGCCGAGGGCGGCGAGGATGTCGAGGGCCGCCGGGTTCACCCGCTCGACCAGCTCGTCGCCGGTGAAGTCGTGGAACACGCCGGCCTTCGCGAGGTCGGCGTAGTAGCCGCTGCCGTTCAGGGTCAGCACGTCCGGCACCTTGTCCTTGACGAGCAGAGTGCGGATGGCCGTGTCGGGGTCGGGCACGTTGTTGGCGATGACCCGGATGTCCGGGTTGGCCGCCTCGAACTCGCGGATGATCCGCGCGAAGTCCTCCACCGCCTCCGCCTTGAACTGGAAGAAGTCGAGCGTGGTCACTCCGTCGCCGGCGCCGGAGGAGGCGCAGGAGGCGAGGGCGGCGGCGGACGCCGCGGCGAGCGGCACCGAGAGGAACAGCCGCCGGGAGAACCCGGGGGGATGCGGATGAGCGGACATGCGGCGCCTCCTTGCGCGTGGGGACAGGTCTCAGGGCGCGCTCGACCGCGGAGGGCGGTGCGAGAGCAGGTGCGGCGGCCGTGGAGCGGGTCGGCTCCGGAGCCGGGAGGGCGGGTCAGAGGGCGATGAGCACGAGCACGACGAGCTGCTCCGGATCGAGGACGGGGGCCTGGAGCCCGACGGTGCCCAGCACACGGCCGCGGAGCGCGGTCCCGTGCTCGGCCCAGCCGAGCGGCGACTGCCCGGGGCCGCCGAGCGGCGACGTGACCGGGGCGAGCGCCACGGAGTAGGTGCGCTCCGGGTCCAGGCCCGGGAGCGTGATCCGTCCGGGCGGGTAGGTCTCGCCGGTGCGCAGCTGGGTGAAGGTGAAGAGGGCGGCGGAGCGGTCGGCGGCGACGACTCCGGAGAGCGAGGCGGCGTCGTCGGCGAGGTCGGCGCGCACGACCGTCCCGGTGTGCAGCAGCGCCCGGTGCTCGCGGTGGAAGGCGACCCAGGCGGTCAGCTCCTCCTCGACGGCGGGGGCGAGATCCGAGACGTCCCACTCGATGCCGAGGTGGCCGGGCAGCGCGGTGCCGGCGCGGAAGGCGAGCGAGTGGGTGCGCTGCGTCGAGTGCGACCGCGGCCCTCCGATGTGCTGCCCCATCAGCTCGGGCGGCACCACCAGCTGGGTGAAGGGCTGGATGGTCTGCCGCTCGAGCGGGTCGATGCAGTCGCTCGTCCAGATGCGGTCGGTGCGGGCGAGGATCCCGAGGTCGACGCGGGCGCCCCCGGAGGCGCACGACTCGATCTCGACGCCGGGATGCCGGGACCGCAGCTCGTCGAGCAGGCGGTAGAGCGCGAGGACGTTCTCGTGGACGGCGGAGCGGCCGGTGGCGGGCGAGACCGCCTCGATGACGTCGCGGTTGTGGTCCCACTTGAGGTACGCGATCGGGTACTCGATCAGCAGCGCGTCGAGGGCGTCGAGCACGTGCTCGAACGCGCCGCGCTGCGAGAGGTCGAGGACCTGCTGCTGCCGCCCCGAGGCCGGGAGGTGGCCGGCCGGGCCGAGGATCCACTCCGGGTGCGCGCGGGCCAGGTCGGAGTCGGGGCTGATCATCTCGGGCTCCACCCAGAGGCCGAACTGCATGCCCAGGCCGGTGACGACGTCCGTCAGCGGAGTGAGGCCCTCCGGCCAGACCGAAGGGTCGACGGTCCAGTCGCCGAGCGCCGCGGTGTCGTCGCGGCGGCCGAGGAACCAGCCGTCGTCGAGCACGAAGCGCTCGACCCCGATCCGCGCGGCCCGCTCGGCGAGGGCGGTGAGGCGAGCGAGGTCGTGGTCGAAGTAGACGGCCTCCCAGGTGTTGAGGGTGACGGGCCGCGGAGCGACGGGGTGCTGCGGGCGGGCGCGGAGCGACGCGTGGAACCGGGCCTGCAGAGCGCTGAGCCCGTCCCCCCAGGAGCCGTAGGCGACCGGCGTCTCGTAGCTCTCGCCCTGCGCGAGCTCGATCTCGGCGGGCCGCAGCAGCTCGCCGGCCGCGAGGAGCGAGACGCCCTCGACGGTGCGCTCGGCGCGGAGCGAGCTGTCGCCGCTCCAGCCGAGGTGGACGCCGTGCACGAGCCCGCGCTCCCAGCCGAAGCCGGGCGTGCCCGCGGCGAGGAGGAGGGTCGCGTCGGCGCCGGGGCGTCCGCGGCGGGTGCGGCGGGTGTGCTCGCCGATGGTCAGCGGGCGGCGCTGCGGGTGGCGCTCGCGGAGGTGGTGCCCGGTGGTGTCGAGGATCTCGCGCGCGGTCGCGGGGAGCGGGAAGCCGAGCTCGAAGCGCTCGAGGCGGAACGGGCGGGCGTCGAGGTTCTTGACCCGGGCGCGCTGGGTGAGCAGGCCGGCCGCGTCGACCTCGAGGTCCACGGTCAGGCGCACGCCCGCGCCGGTGGCGACGGTCCGGAGGGCGGAGCCGAGCGCCTCGATGCTCTCGACCTCGAACCGCTCCGACGCGGCCGCGCGCTCGTGGGTGCCCTCGAAGGTGGGGGCGTGCTGCCAGCCGTCGGCCTCGACGGCGACGAGCCCGAACGGCGCGAAGGCGTCGAGCCCGCCCGAGACGCGCTGGGGGAGGGCGGCGTCTGCCAGGGCGGATAGTTCGGCGGCGGAAAGATCTCCGAGCGCGGCGCCCCAGTGCACGATCGTGGGGAAGCTGACGAGGCGGGCGTCGACGACGACGCTGGTGCCCCCGTCCTGCAAGTGGAAGAGGCGCGATTCCCGGCCGGAGAGGGTCACGGAGTCGTTCGTGGGGGCGATGCTGCGGTGCATGGCTTATTTCTAGAGTAGAAGTAATAGGGGTGTCAAGAGCGGCAGGAGTGGCCGGATCCGTTCCTGGTTCGGCGCAGTGCCGGTAGCTTTCTACCAGGCCGGAAAGAAGGAGCCCCGTGACCGACACCATCGTCGCCGAGGACGCCTCCGGGAGCTCCTCCGAGCTCCTGGCGCGCGAGGTCCTGATCCACGGTCCCGTCTCGCGGGCCGAGCTCGGCCGCCGCCTCGGCCTCTCGCCCGCCAGCCTGACCCGGCTCGCGCGCCCGTTCCTCGACGGCGGCCTGGTCGTCGAGGGCCCCGAGCAGAGCACCGGAGTCGGCCGCCCCGCCCGACCGCTCGACATCCGCGCCGACGCGCTGAGCTTCGCGGGCGTGAAGATCACCGGCACCGAGGTCCTCGCCGTCCGCACCGACCTGCGCGCGCGGACCGAGCGGGAGCTGGTCCGCCCGCTGCCGGGCACGGAGCCCGCCGACGTGATCGCCGCGATCGTCTCGGTCGTCGACGAGCTCGGCGGCCCCTCCGCCTTCGCCGGCCTGGGCGTGACGCTCGGCGGGAGCATCGCCGCCGACGGCCGGGTGAGCCGCGCGCCGTTCCTCGGCTGGCGCGACGTCGACCTCGCCGCTCCGCTCTCCGCCGCCCTCGGGCTGCCGGTCGCCCTCGAGAACGACGTGGTCGCGCTCACGGGCGCCGAGCACTGGTTCGGGCGAGGCCGCGGCATCCCGCACTTCGCGGTGCTCACCGTCGGCGCGGGCGTGGGCTACGGACTGGTGGTGCACGACCGGGTGGTCGCGCCCCCGGAGGCGGGGCTCGGCCTGGGCGGCCACTACCCGCTGGATCCCACCGGCCCCGTCTGCGAGGCCGGCCACCGCGGCTGCTCGACCGCGATGCTCAGCCTGCCCTCGCTCCTCCGCCAGCTCTTCGTCGCCACCGGCCGCGAGCTGACCCTGGCCGAGGGCTTCGCCGCCGCTCGCGCGGGCGACCCCGGTGCCGAGCGCATCCTCGCCGACTCCGGCACGGCGCTCGGGACGATGATCGCCGCGATCGGCAACCTCTCGATGTCCGGCACGGTGATCCTGGCCGGGGAGGGCGTCGCCCTCTACACGGAGCAGGCCGCGGTGGTGGACGCCGCGATCGCGGCCACGCGCGACCCGGACGCTCCGCCCCTGGCGCTGCTCGTCGACGACGGCGGGCTGGTGGAGTGGGCGCGCGGCGCGGCGGCCGTCGCGATCCAGCGGCTGCTGCCGCGGATCGCGCTCGGGACGCTGGGGTAGCGGGGCGCGGGCGCTCGGGGTGCCGGGCTGGCGGGTCTCCGCGCCCAGTGGGCCGTCGGCACGCTCGCCCCGGCGGATCTCAGCGCCGCGCGGAGGCTCGGGATGTCGGCCCGGCGGGCGTCCGCTCCGGGCGGGTGCCGGGACGCCGGCCTCGCGGGCTAGGCGCCGAGCGCCGAGCCGGGCAGGTCGGTCTGCAGGCCGTCGACGATCCGGCCGAACGCCGCGATCGCCTGGTCGTCGCCGAGACGACCGGAGTCGACTCCTCCGGCGATGCGCAGGACCTCGGCCCGGCGCTCCGCCCTCTCCACCGCGTCGAGCCCGGAGGCCCCGATCGCTGCGGATGCGCGCACTCGCGCGACGATCGTGCCGACGTGCCATCTGCCGCGTGCCATCTGTCTCCTCCTGAAATCTCCGCCTCTCTTCGGAGCGGACGCACACCCGAATGGGTGCGCGTCCCCGCGTCCTCACCCCCGTCGCTCCGGCGATGCGTCACGAACGGTCGTCATCCGGCCGCCGTGGCGACCGTTCGTGACGCATCGATCGAGCTGGGGAGGCGGAGCGCCCGCTCGCGGAGAGGGGTCCGGGGCGCCAGACTGACGGCGAGCGGAGGGAGGCACGATGCGACGCCTCCGCGCCCTCGCCGCCGCGCTGCTCCTCCTGCCCGCCCTCGCGGCCTGCGCGCCGGCAGGCGCGACAGGCGCCCCGAGTGGCACCGCGGCGGCCACCGCGGCTGCGACCACCGCCACCCCGGCTCAGGCCGCCCCCGACCCGGCCCGCTCCTCCGCCCCGTCCGCCCCGGCTCCCGGGGTCACCGTCTCTGTCCAGCAGAACCGCTCCGACATCGCCGGCGGCACCATGGTCTTCGAGGTATCCAACGGCAGCGGCGCCCCGATCGAGGTCACCGCGGCCCGCCTCGTGGACCCGCGCCTCGCCGTCCCGCTCACCTGGACCGGCGGCACTGGCGTCCCCGACGGGACCTCGCGCGACCTCCGCGTCGACGTGCCCGAGCCCGCCTGCCCGGTCGCGGAGGCGCCCACTGCGCTCGAGGTCGTCCTCGCCATCGACGGCCACGGCGAGCACGCGTACCCCGCCGACGACCCGTTCTCGTTCGTCGACGCTCTCGCCCGGTCCGGATGCTTCGCCCGCACCGTCGACGCCGACCTCGCCCTGCGGATCGACACGTCCGGAGGCGCCGCGCACGAGCCGGCGCGCCTCACCATCACCGCCGACGTCCGGGGCACCCCACTCGTGCTCCGCAGCGTCGACGCCACGATCCTGCTGCAGCCGCCCGACGCCGCCGACGCCTGGACCCTCGACCGCTCCGTGCCCGCCGGAACCCTCGACTCCGTGGTCCTGGACGCCGTCCCCACCCGCTGCGACACCCACGCGCTCGCCGAGGACAAGGTCGGCACCCGCCTGCCGATGACCGTCGAGACCGCGGGCCGGCAGGGCACCGTCGTCGTCGCCGCGACCCCCGAGCAGAAGGGCGAGCTCTACGCGTTCATCACCGCGTACTGCGCGTCCTGAGCAGGGAGGCGGGGGGCCGGGGGTGCGGACGTCCCCGCAGACGCGCCTCGCCGTGCACCTCGGCCGTCGCTCGCCGCCGCTCGCTCGCATCGGCAGGTTGCGCCGTCGGCCGCGCCGAGTCCCGCCCGTCGTGGGACGAGCCCGGCCTACCCCGCCCGGCGGCTCGGCTCAGCCCGGCCCGCTCGACTCAGCTCAGCCCGGTTCAGCCAGCGCCCCGCTCCGCTGTGCGCGCCCCAGCCGCGCCTGCCCGCTTCACGCCGGCGCCGTGCTCAGCGCCTGCAGCCCCGTCACCCGCAGCAGGTCGAGCCGCGCCTCGTCCTCGCTGCCCGGCGCCACCGTGTAGACGACGATCCGCAGGTCGGTGCCCGGAGCCGTGAGCACGTCGCAGTCGATCGTGATCGGTCCGACGGGCGTCCGCGTCACCGTCTTCCGGCTCGCGCGGTGCTCGGCGATGCGCGCCTCCGCCCAGCGCCGCTCGAACTCGGGCGACTCCTCGCGCAGCCGGGCGACGAGGGCGGCGAGCGCCGGATCGCGCGGGTAGCGTCCGGTCGCCGCGCGCAGGTCGGCCGCGAGGTCGCTCGCGAAGTCCTCCTCGTGCTGCGCGTCGAACTCGGTGCCGGCGTGGCCGGAGGTGAAGTGCCGCCAGACGAGGTTCCGCTCCAGCCCGGTGTACACCGAGGGGTCGCCGTTGAGGGCGGCCCAGAGCGGGTTCCACAGCAGGATGTCGTGGGCCGCCGTGAACACCGCGAGCGGCACGTCGCCCAGGCGGTCGACGATCCGCTGCACGCCCGGGCTCACGTGCTGCGGCACGACGCCCGGCGAGGGGACGGCGGCGCCGGCGACCCGGTAGAGGTGGTCGCGCTCGCTGTCCGTGAGCCGGAGCGCGACCGCGAGCGAGCGGAGCATCGACGGCGAGGGGTTCCGCGCGCGTCCCTGCTCGAGCCGCACCAGGTAGTCGACGCTCACGCCCGAGAGCGCCGCCAGCTCCTCGCGGCGCAGGCCCGTGGCTCGGCGGCCCGAGCCCGCGGGCAGGCCGACGTCGGCGGGACGGATGCGGTCGCGCCACGAGCGCAGCACCGTGGCGAACTCCTCCATGCCGCCCATCCTCCTCCGCCCGCCGTCGCCGAGCCAGGTACTGCCGGTCCCCCCGTCGAGCGCGGCCTGGTCGAGGCCCGACCACCCGCGCAGGATGGGCGCATGACCACGACACTCATCACCGGAGCGAACCGCTCCCTCGGCCTCGAGACCGCCCGCCGACTCCTCGAGGCGGGCCACACCGTCTACGCCGGCATGCGCGACACCGCCGACGGCGACGCCGCCCGCGCGCTCGGCGCCCACCCCGTGCGCCTCGACGTCACCGATCAGGCGAGCGTCGACTCCGCGATCGCCTCCCTGCCCGGGCTCGACGTGCTCGTCAACAACGCCGGCGTGCTCGGCACCTCGTTCGGCGTCGACGACCTCACCCCGGAGGCGATGGCGGGCGTCCTCGAGACGAACGTCGTCGGCATCGTCCGCCTCACGCAGGCCGCGCTCCCGCTGCTGCGGGCCTCCGCGGCCCCGGTCGTCGTGAACGTGGCGTCCGGAGTCGGCTGGCCGCGCTGGCTGAGCACCGAGGGCCACGACGAGTTCCCCGTCACCGCGATCCCCTACGCGGCGTCGAAGGCGGCGGTCGTCGCGCTCACCGTGCAGTACGCGAAGAACCTGCCGGCGATGCGGATCAACGCGAGCGACCCCGGCTACACCGCGACCGACTTCAACGGGCACGGCGGGCACCAGACCGTCACCGAGGGCACGGACGCGACCGTCTCGCTCGCTCTGCTCGGCTCCGACGGGCCGACGGGCGAGTTCCACGACCGGCGCGGGCGCATCGAGTACTGAGCGGCGGGGAGGGCGGGCGCGGCCGGGGGGAGGCGGCCGGACACCGGCCCGGACCCGGCGGGCGTCCACGTGCCCGTTCGAGGAGCCGCAGCCCCGAGCCCGGCGTGCGCCCACGCGCCCGTTCGGGAAGGTCCCGGCCCGACCCGACGTGCGTCCGCGCACGCCCGAGACGCGGTGAGGTCCCCGAACCCGCCCTCGGCGCACCGGCCAGCACATGGTGATGAGGTGTCCTGTCTGCGCGGTCACCGGTCCTCGGTGCTGGGCTGTGAGTGACGGCCGGAGCCGGGACGCTGCCCACCGCGTGACAGAGGGCCGGATGAACCGCCGGCCCGACGGTGCGTGCTCGCTCCGGTGCGCCTACCGACTCACCGCGTCTCGTGTCAGCTCTGCAGCTCGACCCCCCAGTTCGTCCTCTGGACGTCGGCGTCGAGCCCGCGCAGCTCGCGCGCCACGGCGTCGGCCTGCTCGCGCAGCTCCCGCACCGGCAGCGCGGGCAGGCGGCGCAGCTCGCTCCGGAGCTGGCGGTAGCCGCGCTCGCCGGCGGCCGCGTCGGCCGCGCGGGTCAGGAGGCTGTGCCGGGCGCGCAGGGCCTCGCGCCGGGCGAGCGCCGCGGTCAGCACCTCGCCGGTGGGAGTGGTCGCCGTCGCGTTGGTGAGGTTGATCGCCGTGACCAGCCGCTCGAGCTCGCCCAGTGCGCGCGTGCAATCGGCGAGCAGCTCGGCCGGGTCCTCGGTCGGCTCCTCTCCCTCCTGGTAGGAGGCGTTCGCGACGATCCGCGACTGGAGGGCCTCGATCCGCTTCTGCAGGTCGGCCCGCTCGAGGAGTGCTTCGGCGAGAGTCATGCGACCAGGCAAGCACACATCGACGCGACCCGCGCCCCTAGGCTGCGACCGTGCCGCTGCAGAACCATCCCGGAGACGTCGAGTTCCCCGTCCGACCCCGGCTGCGCTACGCGCGGGCGGCCGATGCGCACCGGCGCGGGCAGGGCGCCGGACGCCGCGCCCTCCTGGTGACGGCCTTCGCGGCTCCGGTGGGCCTGGTCGGCTTCGCATGGGGGCTCGCGCTCGGCGGCGGCGAGAGCGTCGTCGCGTTCACGGCGTTCGCGTTCGCACTGGCCTTCGGGCTGCTCGCCGCCACGGTCGGCTTCCAGCAGTGGGATGCGCGCGCGCCGCGCCGCGAGCAGCTCGCCTACCTCGGCGCGGCCGACTCGCCGACCCCGTCCCTCCGCCAGCAGCAGCTGCTCGCGCTCGACGCGGTCAGCGACTTCTCGTTCGCCGGCTGGAACTCCTCCCTCGCGTTCCAGCCCTCCTGGGCCGAGCTCCCGGAGGAGCTGCGGCGCCGCTACGCCGACGGAGCGAAAGGAGCGCCCTGGCAGCAGCTGCCGCTGCATCCGCTCGTCGAGCACCGGGTCGCGCTCGACCGCGACTTCCGCATCGCCTCGGCCGACGACGTCGAGCTGCTGGTCGCCGACGTGCTCACCCGCGGGCCGCTCTCGACCCGTTTCGCCGAGGTCTCGGCCTCCGCCGACGCCGAGCGGATGCGCTCCCGAGTCGCCGCGCTCACGGGCGGCAGCGAGTTCCACCTCCTCGAGCTCGCCCAGGCGGTCGACGGGCGTCCGCCGCTGCTCCTGCTCGCGGGCGACGCCGAGCGCACGATCGGCGCGATCCGCTACGCCTACGTCGCCGGCTACCTCCCGGCGGCGCGGGCCTGGGAGCTGCTGGCCGCGGTCGGCGACCGCGTCTTCGAGCGCTACTCCGGCTGGGACGCCTACTGGGCCGACGCGGCCCTCGCGATCGCCTTCCGCACCGACTCCCTCGGCGCCGTGCAGCACCACCACCGTCTGCGCGCGGAGCTCGCGGCGTCGGGGTGGCCGGCGGCGTCGGTGCCGTACCCGGGCTGAGCGCGGGGCGGCTGCGGAGACGGTGCCTCCGAGCCGGAGCGTCCGGACCGGAGGCGGGCAAACGAGGTGACCTCCGTCGCCGACCGTGCCCACCGACCCTGCGAGCGCTGCGGCCCCGGAATCAGCCCAGCTTCGAGGCGGGCACCGTCTCGAGGTGGAGCAGGTCGCGGCGCAGGCGCTGCGAGCGGACGTAGCTGCTCAGCACGTGCTCGGGCGAGGGCGGGGAGTCGCTCCCGCCGAGGAGGGCGCGCGCGGTCGTGAGGCGTGCGCGGCGGATCTCGTCGAACACGGTGGTGCCGTTCCGCGCGAAGGTGCGCTGCAGCGTCCGCTTCGGGACGCCGAGGCGCTCGCAGATCTCCTGGACCGAGAGGCGGGGGTCGGTGGACATCGCGGCGATCAGGGCGAGGGCGCGCGTGTAGACGTCCTCGCTGCTCTCGCGCGGCAGCGAGGTCGCCAGCACAGCGCCCGCCAGCTGCTCGACGGCGGCCCGCACCAGGGGGAAGGCGGGGGAGTCGGCGTCGAGGGTGGAGCCGAAGGTCGCGTTGACGGTCGAGAGCAGGATGCCGCGGCTGGCCGCGTCGGCCTCGGTGACGACGGCTCCGCGGTCGGCCGAGTCGACCAGGCCCAGCAGCGGGCGGTCGAGGGCGATCTCGGTGCGGGCGCTCGGGGTGTCGGTCACGATCGTGAACGGGGAGTCGCAGTGGAGGAAGGCGATGTCACCCGGCGCGACGCGGACCTCGAGCGCCGCCGGATCGTCCGGCTGGATCACGAGCGCGCCCTCGAGCGGGATGATCAGGCGGACGCCCGGGCCGGCGGCGGAGGTGCGGTGCAGGCGGGCCGGCGAGTGCCAGATCCGGAGCACGTCGACGCCGTCGCTGCAGAGGGTGTCGGCCACGATGCGGAACGCGCCGTTCGCGCGGACGTCGACGCCGCTCTGGGCCAGCCACGCGGCCGCCGCGGTGTCCCGGCGGGACACTCCGCGATCGACGATCGGTCGGCTGCCTTCTGCGATTCCCCTCACGGCGGAGTCCTTTCCTCTGGCGCGTCCTCCGTACGACGCGATCCCTCTACCCTGGCCGATCCGGCCCGGTGGTGAGAAGTCTTCATGCGATCGCATCGTCGCTCACCTCCACCGCAAGGTGTCGGATCCCGCCATCGGGGGACGGAACCTGACCTCCGGGGTGCGCCTCGGATCGACGTGGACCTCGAGCGCGGCGACGTCGGTGAAGGGCCGGTCGTCGCTCGTGCGGCCCCGCAGCACGATGGAGTGGCGGAGCGTCCGGGGCGCCCTCAGCGGCGCGATCGTGTAGTGCGCGACGGCCACGAATCCCGCTCCCGGGGCGACCCGCTCGGGCCGGCCGACCACGGTGACCGGGGCCTCGTCGTAGTCGAGCTCGGCGCCCGAGCCGTCGGTGAAGGAGCCGCAGAACAGGGCGAGGTCGTGCAGGGCGGAGGTGCCGGAGTTGTGGAACTGCATCCAGAAGGTGATCACGGCGACGGAGCCGCACGCGGGCGCGAGCCGCACCGCGCTGCCGTCGAGGACGAGGTGCGGAGGCGCATCGAGCGTCGTAGCTCCGAGCATCAGCCGCGCCGCCTGACGCCCGCCGCCGG
This sequence comes from Rathayibacter sp. AY1B7, assembly GCF_002932735.1. Lineage (NCBI taxonomy): Bacteria > Bacillati > Actinomycetota > Actinomycetes > Micrococcales > Microbacteriaceae > Rathayibacter > Rathayibacter sp. AY1B7. The sequence continues at coordinate 63,048 of NZ_PSWK01000006.1, read as the reverse complement.
TGCGGCCACCGGTTCCGCTCCGCGTCCCGCCAGCTGCAGGAGGCCGCACGCGGCGACCACTCCGACGAGGGCGGCCGCCCAGCTCAGGTCCTGCTGGTCGAACTCCCGGAGGTGCTCCGGGACGCCCGTGAATCCGAGGATCCCCTGGGCCGCGGCGACGGTGGCGAAGGCGAGCAGCGCGGCCGTGGCGGCGACCGCGGCCGGGGCGGGCGGGTCGCCCTCCGAGTCCTGGGCGAAGCGGCGGACGGCGTGCGCGAGGGCGAGTGCGCAGAGGGCTGCGGCGACGAGGGCGGCCGCGGTGTAGGCCGGGCCGGCGGCCAGGAGGAGGAGGGCGCCGACGACGACCCGCAGGCAGGCCGGGAGGACGCCGGGAGCGCTGCATCCGCGCGCGCCCGGACCTCCGCCGAGGGCCGCGGCGCGGGCGCGGGACTCCTCGAGGCGCCTCCGGACGCCATGAGGACCAGCGGCGCGGAGCAGGGCGGTCGCGCCCGAGGCGAGCAGCGCGACGCCGACGAGCAGAGGGAAGACGAGGGCGGCGGCGGGCAGGGCGGGGGCGGCGTCGGCAGGGGTCATCGGGTCTCCTTCGGGGCGGGGACGGGGCGCGGCACCTCGATGATCCGTCCTCGCCGAGCGCCTCGGGAGGCCGGGCGCGAACGCTCACGAGGCAGGCGCGCCAGAACGTCAGAACGCGCCAGTGGACCGTGCCGCCGAGCTGCGCCAACGGCACCGCGGAACGTGCCACGCGCCTCCGAGTGCCCGCTGCGCGCCGTTTCGAGACGGCCTACGCTCACCGGATGGACGAGGTGCGGCACGCGTACGGCGCGCGGGCGGAGGAGTACGCGGCGCTGCTCGGATCGGTCGACGCGGGGCCCGCGGCCGACCGCGAGCTGATCGGGTCGTGGGCCGACGGGCTGGAGGGCACGGTCGCCGACGTGGGCTGCGGGCCCGGGCACTGGACGGAGTTCCTCCAGCGCCGCGGAGCCGCCGCGGTCGGCGTCGACCCGGTGCCGGAGTTCGTCGCGCTGGCTCGAACGCGGTTCCCGGACGTCCCGTTCCGGCTCGGCTCGGCGCTCGAGCTCGACGTCGACGGCCTCGGGGGCGTTCTCGCGTGGTACTCGCTCATCCACCTGCCGCCGGCGGAGCTGCCCGGCGCGGTCGCGGCGCTCGCCGCGCACCTCCGACCGGGCGGAAGCCTGCTGATCGGCTTCTTCGAAGGGCCGCGCACGGAGGCGTTCGCGCACGCCGTCGCACCGGCGTGGTTCCATCCGCTCGCCGAGATGCGCGCCCTCGCCGAGCAGGCCTGCCTCGAGGTGACCCACTCGCTCCGCCGCAGCGCCCCCGGCGTCCGCGACCACGGCGAGCTGATCGCTGTACTCCCGCGCTGACGCCGAGCTGATCGCCGTCCGCCCACGCTGACGCCGAGCTGATCGCCGTCCGCCCGCGCTGACGCCGAGCTGATCGCCGGCCTGTGATCCGGACGCCGCCGACGCCGCGCTGGTTCCGTGCTGACGGCACCCGCTCCCGCTGGTCACCGGCGGCCGACGTCCCGGCCCACCGCATCCCCTCGAGACACCACCGCCCCGCCGGGACGCCGCCGTCTCAGCGGTGCCGCGGCGGTCTCGGCGGTGTCCCGGCGGACGAGGGCCCCCGCGCCTAGAGGCGGTCGGCGCGCCACTCCGTGGGGATCTCCTCGCCGCGGCGGAACGCCTCCTCCTCGCGCTCGCGCAGCTCGACGCGGCGGATCTTGCCCGAGATCGTCTTGGGCAGGGGGTGGAACTCGAGGCGCCGCACCCGCTCGAAGGAGGAGAGCAGCTCGCGGGTGTGGGCGAAGATCGCGCTCGCCGTCTCGGCGGTCGGCTCCCAGCCCTCGGCGAGAGTGACGTACGCCTTCACCACGCTGTGGCGCACCTCGTCCGGAGCCGGCACCACCGCGGACTCGGCGACGGCGGGGTGCTGCAGCAGCACGCTCTCGACCTCGAACGGCGAGATCTTGAAGTCGGAGGACTTGAAGATGTCGTCGGTGCGGCCCACGAAGGTGATCGTGCCGTCGACCGCGCGGACCGCCACGTCGCCGGTGTGGAAGTAGCCGTCGGCGCGGGCGCGCTCGGTGCGGTCCTCGTCGCCGAGGTAGCCGGACATCAGGTTGACGGGCTCGACGGAGAGGTCGAGGCAGATCTCACCGGTGGAGGCGGGCTCGCCGGTCAGCGGATCGACGAGGGCGATGGCGACGCCGGGCAGCGCGCGGCCCATCGCTCCGGGGACCACGGGGGCGCCGGGCGGGTTCGCGATGATCGCGGTGGTCTCGGTCTGGCCGTAGCCGTCGCGGATGGTGAGTCCCCACTCCCGCTCGACGGTCGCGATGACCTCGGGGTTGAGCGGCTCGCCCGCCGAGAGGATCTCGGTCAGCGCGCGCGGCTTCACTCCGAGCGCCGACTGGATCAGCATCCGCCACACGGTCGGCGGCGCGCAGAACGTGGTGACCTCGGCCCGGTCGAGCTGCTGGTGCAGAGCGGTGGGGGAGAAGCGGCTGTAGTTGTAGACGAACACCGTCGCCTCGGCGTTCCACGGCGCGAAGAAGCAGCTCCACGCGTGCTTGCCCCAGCCCGGCGAGCTGATCGCCATGTGCACGTCGCCCGGCTGGACGCCGAGCCAGTACATCGTGCTGAGGTGCCCCACGGGGTACGACTCGTGCGTGTGCACGACCATCTTGGGCTTCGAGGTGGTGCCGGAGGTGAAGTAGATCAGGCACGGATCGGAGCTCTGGACGACCACGGTCGGGCTGATGCCGAAGGGCTCGAGCGAGTCGGCGTAGTCGAGCCAGCCCTCGACGGCGCCGCCGACCGCGATGCGGCCGAAGCCGCCCTCCATCTCGTCGAACTTGGCTGTCTCGGAGGCGTCCGCGATGACGTGCGCGACTTCGCCGCGCTCGAGGCGGTCGGCCAGATCGGCGGGTGAGAGCAGGGTCGTCGTGGGGAGGATGACCGCGCCGAGCTTCATGATCGCGAGCATCGACTCCCACAGCTCGAGGCGGTTGCCGAGCATGAGCATCACGTGATCGCCCTGCTCGACGCCGACCGAGTGGAGCCAGGCGGCGACCTCGTCGGAGCGCCAGCGCATCCGGTCGAAGGAGTACTTCTCCTCGGAGCCGTCCTCCTCCACGATCCAGAGGGCGGGGCGCTCGTTGCCGATGGCGATCGCGTCGAACCAGTCCACCGCCCAGTTGAAGCGGGGCCCGACGTCCGGCCACTGGAAGGCCTCGTTCGCGGCGACCGCATCGGTGCGGTGCTGCAGGAGGGTGTCGCGGGCGGCGCGGAAGCTCCCGGTGGGGTTCATGCATGTCTCCGTAGCGGTCGAGGTCCGGCCGCTGGCGGGACCGACCCCATTCTGCTCCCGCCGCGGTGCCGGGTGCTGCGCGACGGAGGCCCGGTGGGGACGCACGTCGGAGGGAGCACCTGTGGAGGAGCGGCCGAGTCCGTCCCACGAACGACACGGCGTCAGCGGGAGAGCGGAGGGCTCGCCCGCCGCAGCAGGCGCTCCCTCCGCTCCCTCCGCGGGACCTCAGTACTTGATGGACTGACCGCCGTCGATCGGGAGGACGGTCGCGTTCACGTAGGAGGCGTCGTCGGAAAGGAGGAACGCGACGACCGAGGCGATCTCGTCGGCCTCGCCGTAGCGCTTGGTCGGGTTGACCTGGATGAACTCCTCGGCCGCCTTGCGCGGGTTCTGCGGGTGGAGCTGCTTCATCGAGTTCTCGACCATCGGGGTCCAGATGGCCCCGGGCGCGATCGCGTTGATGCGGATGCCGAACTCGCCGTACTCGATCGCGGAGTTGCGGGTGAGGCCGACGACGCCGTGCTTGGCGGCCGCGTAGCCGGACTGGTTGCCGATCGCGGTGATGCCGCCGACGCTCGCGGTGTTGACGACCATGCCCGAGCCCTGCTCGCGCATCACCTTCAGCACCTTCTCGAGGCCGAGGAACACGCCGCGGAGGTTGATCGCGACGACCTTGTCGAACTCGTCGGCCGTGAAGTCCTCGGTGAGGTTCTGGCGGCCCTCGATGCCGGCGTTGTTGAAGAAGCCGTCGATCCGGCCGAAGGCCTCGAGGGTGCGCGCGACATAGGCGTCGACGTCCGCCTCCTTCGACACGTCGGCGAGGACGGTGATCGACTCGGTGCCCTCCGGCAGGACGTCGACTGTGGCGGCGAGGCCCTGCTCCGAGATGTCGACGAGGGCGAGCTTCGCGCCCTCCTGGGCGAGGCGGACGGCTGCGGCGCGGCCCAGGCCGGATCCGCCTCCGGTGATGAGGACGACGCGGTCGGCGAAGCGGGTGCTGGTGGTGGTCATGACGACTCCTGCTCGAAGAGGGATGGGCTCGGAGGCCGTGCGGTCGGCGAGTCCGTATCCATGCGTCTGCATGCAATTGTATCCACGATACGCCACAGGTGTCGGTTGAGTCTGAGTGCGCGGTCAGGGATGGAGTGATCCGGGCTGCGGGCGCCCGCAGTCGAGCCCGGTGGACCCTCACGAGCGGGGCCGCAGGATCCGACGCGAGTACTCGGGTTCTGGGCAGAGCCGCCGCCCCCGCCCCCCGACCCCGTTCCGCCTGGCCGCCGCTTCCGTGCGGCCGAGTCGCCCCGGCCGAGCAGGCGAGTCGCCGAGTCACCGCCGATCCGCCGCACGCCCGCCTACAGGTGCGGCTGCCCCGTCGAGGCGCTCGTTCCGCCGTCCACGGCCAGGATCGCGCCGGTGATGTACGCCGCGTCCGCGCTGGCGAGGAACAGCACCGGCGGGGCGATGTCGTCCGGCTGCCCGGGGCGCCCGAGGGCGATGCGGTCGATGAAGGGCGCGAGCTCCTCGGGGGTCGAGGTCATCGACTCGGTCAGCGGCGTCTGCGTGAAGGCGGGGGCGACGGCGTTGACCCGCACCCCGTGCGCGCCGAAGTCGAGGGCCAGCGACTGCACGAACGTCGTGATCGCGCCCTTGGTCGCGTTGTAGGCGGCCTGGCCCCAGTCGCCGCGGATGCCCGACACGGAGGAGACGACGACGATGTTGCCGCGGCTCGCCTTGAGGTGCGGGAGCGCCGCCTTCACCGCGTAGAAGAGGGCGTCGACGTTCGTGGCGAAGAGCGAGCGCCAGGCGTCGTCCTCCACCTCCTCGATCGGGCCGCCGAGGTGGCCGGCCGCGTTGTTCACGAGGACGTCGATCCCGCCGAACCTCGCGACGGTGCCCTCGACGAGCGAGTCGACCTCGGCTCGGACCGAGACGTCGGTGGGGACGACCAGGACGCGCTCGGCCGGGAAGCCGGCGACGGTCTCCTCGAGCGTGGCGGGGGTGCGCCCGGCGACCGCGACGCTCGCGCCCTGCTCGAGGAAGGCGCGTGCGATGGAGCGGCCGATGCCGGAGCCGGCTCCGGTGACCAGGACGGTGCGTCCGGCGAAGGGGTAGGTGTTCGAGGCGATCATGGCGGTGCCTTCCGGGTGCAGAGGGGCGGCTCGGCGGGGTGCGCCGGGTACGGCGGGCGTCGGATCCGCCCGGTGCCGATCATCCGCAGCACCCGAGTGGATCGACGGGCCGCCGCGCCGGTACGGAGGAGCTCCCCATCGACCCGCAGCACGGCTCCCGACCCTGGCAACCGCCGCAGAGTGCGATCCGCGGCCGCGCGGGCTCGGGTAGACCGGAGGGACGCCAGCGGACAGGGGGAACCACCATGGACACCACGAGAACGACCGCTCCGCGCCGGGCGACGGGGCTCCGGGCCGGACGGCGCGCGACCGCGCTGGGCGCCTCGGCACTGCTCACGGCGCTCGCTCTGAGCGGCTGCACGAGCGGCGCCGACCAGGCGGAGGAGGCGACACCCGCCGTTCCCGGCACCGCTGCTCCGACGACCGCCGCTCCGACCGCGACGCCCACCGAGGCTCCGCTCGGGCCCGTGACGCTGCCCGAGGGCGCGACCGCCGCCGTGCGGTGGACCGACCAGGTCGGCCCCGTCGATCCGCAGAGCGTGTACCTCAGCGGCGACCCGCTGCACATCACCGTCTCGGTCGCCTGCGACACCGAGGACGCCGAGGTGACGATCGAGGTCGTCGGCCTGATGACGAGCGGATCGTCGTGCGTCTACAGCCCGAGCACGACCCGCACCGGCACGGGAGGCGGCAACACGGGCACCATGCAGATCGCCGTCGAGCAGGACGCCGAGATCAGGGTGACGACGGTGCCGGACGACGCGCACTGGTCGGCCGCCGTCTCGACCGGGGCGCGAACGGTCCCCGGGCCCTGACGCCGGTCCGCGCCCTCACGAGAACACAGAAGTCGCGGTGGTCGAGAGCGGCCACCGCGACGTCTGCGTTCTCGAGTCGTCGAGGACGTCAGCCGATCGGGACGCCGAGCTCGGCCATGAACGGCACGGCGTCGACCGCCTCGCCGTCGACCCGCGTCTCGAAGTGCAGGTGGCAGCCGGTCGAGGCGCCGGTCGAGCCGCGCAGCGCGATGACCTGGCCGACGGTGACGGTCTCGCCGACCGACACCATCAGCTCGCTGTTGTGGGCGTAGCCGGTCTCGATGCCGCCGCCGTTGTCGAGCAGGATCCAGTTGCCGTAGCTGCCCTGGTACGACGCCTCCTCGACGGTGCCGCTGGAGGCCGCGAGGACGGGCGTGCCGCAGGCGCCGGCGAGATCGGTGCCCTTGTGGAACAGGTTCACGCCGGCGACCGGCGCGTCGGGGCGGGGGCCGTAGCTGCTGCTGATGTGGCCGGAGATCGGGACGACCCACGCTCCGGACGCTCCCGCGGCGGCCGCGGTCGACTCGCCGGAGGTGGCGGTGATCGCGTCGAGGGACGCGGTGGGGACGAGGACCTCGGGCTTGGCCTCGGCGGCGAAGGCGTCGCGGGTGACGCTCTGCTGCACGACTCCGGCCGCCACGAAGCTCTGCGGGCGGGCCGCGGCGACGGCGGTGGCCGTGTCGCGGGTCAGCTCGGAGTCGGCGGTGCCGCCCACGGCGAACGCGGGCATCGTCGAGGTGATCGCGATGCCGGCCACGAGGGTCATCGCGGCGACTGCGGAGACGCGGGGGCGCGACGGGCCGCGGGAGGGGCGACGGCTGCGGGACTCCTGCTCACGGAGCGAGCGACGGGTCGGGAGGGCGGACGGACTGCCGGTCTCGGCTCCTGCGGGGGTGGGAGTCGAGGCGCGTGACGAACGGTGCATGCAGAGGAGGTTCCAGGTCTGCCGACGCTCGAGGGGGGAGGCGAGCGCCGGGTGGGGCAGTGGGGCTTATCGCACGGCTGAGCCGATGCGACCCTCCAAACTACCCGCGTTCCGCCGGATCCGACCTGAGAGAAACCTCCGGAGTCAAGCGGTTGAGCGCATCGATCGGCTCTCGATCCGGAGTGGCGGGGGTGCGCCGGGTCGCCGGTGGGCGTGCTCAGCGGTCGGCGGTGAAGACGAGCAGGGCGATCACACCGGCGACCGTCGCCGCGACTCCGGAGCCCAGGCGCCACCACATCCACTTGTCGCGCCTGGGCCCGCGCACGGGACGCCGGAGGCCGGCGCGGCCCTGGTAGCCGCCGGGATCGTGCTGGAAGACCATGCCCCCAGCCTGCCGAACCAGCGCCCGTCGCGGGGTCGACTCGCCCGCGACTCCCAGCCGCGAACGGCATCGCAGGGCTGAAGCGAGAGTCGGAGAGGAAGGAGGAGAGGCGGCGACCAGGGGGAGGAGGAGCAAGGACGGCACGGGCGCAGTACGGCCGCCGCCCGCGCGCCTAGCGCGGCCCGGGCGCGCTCGCCAGCGGGTTCGCGGGGCGGGTGCCGCTCGGTAGCGTGGGGGAGTCGGCCGGAGCGGTCGACGAGCGGAGGAGCGGACATGGCCGGGACCGGCAAGGACAGGGACGCACGCGACAAGGCGGCGCAGAAGCGCGCGAAGAAGGCGCTGAAGAAGGCCGAGAAGTCGGTGCGCGCAGCGCACGAGGCGGTCCGCGACTCCAGCAAGAAGCTGCGCAAGAAGGCCCGCAAGCTGGCCGAGCAGACCGAGAAGCTCAAGCGGACCCAGGAGAAGGCGGCGAAGAAGGCGGCCGCGGCCGAGAACCGCCCGACCACGCCGAAGCACGCCGCCGAGCCGGCGGTCGGCGCCCTCGACCTCACCCCGCCGCTTCCCGGCTCGCAGGAGCCCGCCGAGGATCAGGAGTCCGCCGAGGACGCCGGCGCCGCGGCCGAGCCCGCCGCACAGCCGGAGTCGGCCCCCGACTCCGACCCCGCGCACACCCCGGACCTCACCCCGCCGATGCCGCGCTCGGCCTCCTGAGCGCACCCGTCTGAGCGCCGCACGCCGGTGCGGGATCAGGTGGATCGCACTCGCCGATGCGCCGCCCGCCTGAGAATCTGCACAGACTACTCGGGCGGGCGTGCCCCGCGAGGTGAACAGCAGGTGAAGCCTCGCGACCACGCCGGAACGCCTCCCGCCACGGGAGCATCATGTCTGCGTGGATCCCTTCATCCTGCTCGCGCTCGTAGTCGTCACAGCTCTCGCCTTCGACTTCACCAACGGCTTCCATGACACGGCGAACGCGATGGCCACGTCCATCGCGACCGGTGCCCTGAAGCCCCGCACCGCCGTCGCCCTCTCGGCGTCGCTGAACCTCGTCGGTGCGTTCCTCAGCATCGAGGTGGCGCTGACCGTCACCAACGCGGTCGTGAAGATCCAGGACTCCTCGGGCGCACCCGATCCGGCGCTGCTCGAGGACGGCGGTTCCGCTCTGCTGCTGATCGTGCTGGCCGGCCTCATCGGCGGCATCGTCTGGAACCTGCTGACCTGGCTGCTCGGCCTGCCCTCGAGCTCGTCGCACGCCCTCTTCGGCGGCCTGATCGGCTCCGCTCTCGCGGGCCTCGGCCTCAACGGCGTGAACTGGGCCGGCGACGGCACGAAGCTCGACGGCGTCGTCGGCAAGGTGATCCTCCCGGCGCTGATGTCGCCCGTGCTCGCCGGAGCGGTCGCGGCGATCGGCACCTGGCTCGTCTTCCGGGTGATCGGCAACCTCGCCGAGAAGAGCCTCCACCGCGGCTTCCGCTTCGGTCAGATCGGCAGCGCCTCCCTCGTCTCGCTCGCGCACGGCACCAACGACGCGCAGAAGACCATGGGAGTGATCACGCTCGCGCTGATCGCGGCCGGCGGCTGGAGCGACACCGAGTCGGTCCCCTTCTGGGTCAAGCTCAGCTGCGCGCTGGCCATCTCGCTCGGCACCTACATCGGCGGCTGGCGGATCATCCGCACCGTCGGCAAGGGCCTCGTCGAGATCGACACCCCGCAGGGCATGGCCGCCGAGAGCGCCTCCGCCGCGGTCATCCTCGCCTCCAGCCACCTCGGCTTCGCCCTCTCGACCACCCACGTCGCGACCGGCTCGATCCTCGGCTCCGGAGTCGGCCGCCCCGGCGCGCAGGTGCGCTGGCGCGTGGCGCTGCGCATGGTGATCGCCTGGGTCATCACGCTCCCGGCCGCCGCTCTCGTCGGCGCCGTGATGTGGTGGATCGGCCACCTCGTCGGAGGCGCGGCCGGCGGCCTCCTGATGGCCGCGATCCTCGTCGCCGTCGCCTCCCTCATCTACATCCGCTCGCGCCGCGACAGCATCGGCGCGCACAACGTCAACGACGAGTGGCAGGACGCGGCGGCACGCCCCGCGCCCGAGACCGCCGGCGTCTGAGCGAAAGGATCCGCACCGTGCTCTCCCTCTTCCTCTCCGCCGCCGGCCAGGTGGCCCTCGTCGCCGTGCTCCTCGGAGCAGGCCTGCCCGTGCTCTTCGCCGTCGGCGTCCGCTCCTTCGCCGTCGCCGCCGGTGCTCCCGCCTCGGGCGGGTCCGACGCCCCCGCGGTCCGGAGCGGTCTGCCCGCGCCGGTGCTGCGCGGGATCGGCGTGCTCTGCTTCGCCCTCGTCGTCGGCTCCGTCGTGATCGGCCTGAGCGTCATCATCGCGACGGGCCTCGGCCAGTCGGTGAGCTTCGAGCACGTGATCCCGACCTTCGTGCCCAAGGGCTGAGCATGGCCTCGACCGATCCGATCGCGGCGCGGGAGGGGATCGTCGCCCGCGTGGTCGGCTGGCTGCGCGCGGGCTACCCGTCGGGCGTGCCGGAGCAGGACTACCTGCCGCTGCTGGGCCTGCTGCGCCGCAGCCTCACGACGGACGAGGTCGAGCAGGTCGTCGCGCGGCTCCTGTCGGAGTCGGAGCGGGCCGAGACGGTCGTCTCACGGGCCGTCGTGCGCGAGCGGATCGAGCAGCTGCTGCTCGGACCGGCGCTGCCCGAGGACGTCGCCCGCGTCTCCTCGCGGCTCGCGAGCGCGGGCTGGCCGCTGGCGGGCCCGGAGTCGCTGGCCGAGCCGGACACTCGCGAGGGCCTGGTCGCGCGCATCGTCCGCTGGCTGCGCGCCGGCTACCCGGCCGGGCTGCCCGAGCAGGACTTCGTGCCGCTGCTGGCGCTCCTCCGCCGCCGTCTGAGCGACGAGGAGGTGGCCGAGGTGGCCGCCGGTCTCGCCGCCGACGCGCCCGCCTCCCGCGCGGACGTCGGCACAGCGATCGCCGGAGTGACCTCGGAGCTGCCCTCGGAGGAGGACATCGAGCGCGTGCGCCGGTCGCTGGCCGCGCTGGGCTGGCCGGAGGAGTTCGCGAGCTGACACGCCGCGGCCCGGGTCTCGGGCCGCAGGAGGCCGCGAGCCTCTCCGCCGCTGTCGCCGGCGTGCCGGCCGGAGAGCCCGCTGGCCGACCTCGCCGCGATCCCGGGCGGTCCAGCCGTCGAAGGGTGACCCCGCCGGGACCAGGATGCGGACGCTGCAGCGGTCGGGGCCCGCCGTGAGCGGGCGGGACGAGCGCTGGAGCGTGTCCTCGGGCGGGCGACAGGCGGCCGCCCGGTCGGCAGGGGAGTCGCGGGGTCACGACGCGCGCCGTCCGCCGTCCTAGGTTCGGCCCGGGTCCGGATCGGCTGCGCAGCCGGCTGCCGGACCGCAGCCCGACCGGAAGGACAGCCCATGCCCGCACCCACCATCGTCCTCGTCCACGGAGCGTTCGCCGACGCCGCGAGCTTCGCCCCGGTCACGCGGATCCTGCTCGACGCCGGCCACGCCGTGCGCGTCCCTGCAGTGCCGAACCGCAGCCTGCTGGGCGACGCGGAGTACCTCCGCTCCTTCGTGGAGCAGCTCGACGGGCCGGTCCTGCTGGCGGGCCACTCCTACGGCGGCGCCGTGATCACGGTGGCGGGCGCCGCCGAGAACGTGGTCGGCCTCGTCTACCTCGCGGCCTACGCGCTCGAGGAGGGGGAGAGCCTCGGGCAGCTGCAGGGCGCCTTCCCCGACTCCGACCTCCCGGCGAATCTCGTCTACACCCCGTTCCCGATCGACGGGGCGGAGCCGGGCACGGACGTGTCGGTCGCGGTGTCGGCGTTCCCGGAGGTGTTCGCGGCCGGGATCGACCCGGCCGAGGCGGCCGTGCTCGCGGTCGGCCAGCGCCCGCTCGCCGCTCTGGCCTTCGGTGAGGCCGCCCCGGTCGCCGCCTGGCGGACCCGGCCGAGCTGGGGCGTCGTCGCGGCCGCGGACCGGACGATCAACCCGGACGTCGAGCGGTTCGGCTACCGGCGGGCGGGCGTGCGCTCGGTCGTCGAGCTCGACGCGCCGCACCTGGTGATGCGCTCGCACCCGGAGGAGGTCGCGCGGGTCATCGCCGACGCCGCGGCGGAGCTGAGCTGACCGCGGAGTCGCCTGACCGCGGAGGGGTGCGCCGAGTGCCGGTGCGCTCCTCCGCACCCCGCCGCGCACCGCCCCCACCCGGAAGCACGCCCCGCCGATCTAGGTACTCCCGCCGCGGATCTAGGTCGGCGTCGCGTGGAGCCGGGCCCGCCGCCTCCCTAGCCTCGAAGGGAGAGAAGGGCGGGATCGTGGACACGGACACCGCACGGCTCGGCGCCTACCTCCGGGGGCACCGCGACCGGCTGCGCCCCGACGAGGTCGGCCTGGGCGCCGACGGCAGGCGCCGCGTCAGCGGGCTGCGCCGCCAGGAGGTCGCCGTGCTCGCGGGGATCAGCCCGGACTACTACCTGCGGCTCGAGCAGGGCAAGGACCGCCGCCCCTCGGCGCAGGTCCTGGACGCTCTGGCCCGCGCGTTCCGTCTCGACGCGGACGGGCGCGACTACCTCTTCCGGCTCGGCGGACACGCCGCGCCGCGCCGCTCGCCGGGCTGGGCACAGGCCGGGCCGACCCCGGCGCAGGTCGGCAGCCTGACGAGCATGGTCTCGTCCTGGACCACGACGCCCGCCTACGTGGTCGACCGCTACCAGGACCTCGTCGCCGTGAACGAGCTCGGCCGCCTGTTCCTCCCCCTGGCCTGCGAGCAGGGGACCAACATGATCGAGGCCGTCATCGACGCCGCGGCGCTCGAGACCGACGCCGAGCGGCACGAGGACTGGGACCGCACGATCGCCGTGATGACGGCCGCCCTCCGCTTCCACTCCGACCCGGCGGACCCGCGTCTGCGGGTCCTGGTCGCCTCGCTCGGAGGCCGCTCGCGGGTCTTCCGCCGCGTCTGGGCGAGCCAGGAGGCGTATCCGCTCCGCGAGGGCTCGTCGCCGGTGCGCGTCGACCCCTTCGGCTTCATCGCCTTCCGCTGGCAGACCTTGGAGGTGCACGGAGGCGACCACTTCCTGACCTCCTTCTTCGGCGCCCCCGGCAGCGCCGCGGCCGCCGCGATCGATTTCATCCGGGCCCGCCACCGGGTCGAGGAGTGTCTGCGCGAGGGTGCGATACTCGACGCGTGAAGCGGGACGCGCTCGTCGTCGGTCGGGGATCGGAGCTCGCGCGGCTCCGTCTGATGGTCGACGGCATCGCCGCCCACGGGTCGGCGCTCGTCATCGACGGGGACGCCGGGGTCGGCAAGACCACCCTGGTCGAGGAGGTCGTCGCCCACGCCCGCGCACGCGAGGTGCGGGTGCTGCGCACCGCGGGCTCCGCAGCGGAGTCGGGCGACCAGTACGCGGCGCTGCAGCTCCTCCTGCACCCGCTCCGCCCGGGCCTCGACGGCCTGCCCCTGCCGCAGCAGGACGCGCTCCGCGTGGCCTTCCACCTGGCGGACGGAGTGCAGCCGACGCCGCTCCTGGCCGGCCTCTCGGCCCTGACCCTCCTGAGCGACGCCGCCGCCGATCGGCCCCTGCTGGTCGTCGTCGAGGACCTGCACCGGATCGACCCGGAGTCGGCGTGGGCGCTGCGGATGCTCGCCCGGCGCATCGGCGAGGACCGCGTCGTCGTCGTGATGACCACGAGGGACCGGCCCGAGGAGGACTCCGGCCTCGAGCACCTCCACCTCGGGCCGCTGTCGGCCGCCGACTCGGCCGCTCTCCTGGACACGCTCCCGCATCCTCCTCGCGGCGCCGCCCGGCGCGCTCTGCTCGACCTGGCCCGCGGGAATCCCCTCGCCCTGGTGGAGCTGACCGGGCGCGACCCGTCCGCCGACGAGGCGGAGGACCGCGCGGTGACCGGACGCCTCGAGTCGGCCTTCGCCGAGCGCTTCGCGGAGCTCGACCAGCCCTCGCGGCTCGCCGTGCTGGCCGTGGCGCTGGGCGACGTCGCGACGGCGGAGGAGGCGAGCCGGCTGGCGAACCTGGCGATCGGCCGCCACCCCGACCCCTCCTGGATCGACCGGGCCGTCGCCGCGTCGCTGCTCAGCTGGACGCCGGGGAGCGGACTCCGCTTCCGGCACCCTCTCGTGCAGTCCGCTGTGACGAGCGTGAGCCGCCCCTCCGAGCGCGCGGCCGTGCTCCGCACGCTCGTCCAGGAGCACCGCGACGACCCGAGCCGGACGCTCTGGTGGCGGTCGGAGCTCGCGACCGGCTCGGACGGGCCGGTCGGCGAGGAGCTCGCCGGTCTCGCGGCGTCAGGCCTCGCGACGGGCGACGTCGTCCTGGCGGCGCAGGCGATGGAGCGGGCGGCGGAGCTGACCCCCGCGGGGCCGCTGCGCGTCTCGCGCCTGATCGACGCGGCCGAGTACTCCGGGCTCGCCGGCCGGACCGCGGAGGCGGCGCTGCTCGTGCACCGCGCGGCGGGCGAGACCGTCGATCCGGTACTCACCGCCCGCGCCGCCTGGACGCGCGAGACGCTGCCGACCGGGCGCACGGCCCTCTCGCGGGGAGACCTCTCGCCCGCGCTCGCCGCGGTGACCGCGCTGCAGAGCCACGGAGCCGTCGACGCCGCGACCGCCGCGCTCCTGCACCTCGCCGCCATCGCCTGGGACCACAACCGCGAGGCGTCGCCGGGGGAGCCGATGATCCAGGCGGTGCGCGCGCTCGCCCTCGACGACTCCGACCCGCGCGCCGTCCTGCTCGCGGCGGTCACCGAGCCGATCGCCCGCGGCGACGAGGTCGTCCGCCGGGCGCTCGCGGCGGCCGGCGGGGCGAGCGGTCCGGAGGAGGCGTGGTGGCTCGGCTACGCGCTGAACACGGCGGGCGAGGTCGAGGTCGCCCGGGAGCTCCTGGAGGAGGCGATCACGGGGCTCCGCGCGCGCGGCGACATCCGGATCCTCCCGCAGGCGCTCCTCGCCGCCTCGATGACCACGTCGCTCGCCGGCCGCTTCTCGCGGGCCCGCTCCTTCGCCGAGGAGGCGCTCGTCCTCGGGAGCGACCTGGGGGACGTGGGCTTCGAGACCGCGTCCCGGGCCTGCCTGGCCTGGTTCGACGCGATGGAGGGCGTCGCGCCCGATCCCGAGGCGATCAGCGCGGGGAGCGCGATCGGCGCGGCCGTCCTCTGCTCGAGCGTGATGCGGGCGACTCTCCGTGGATCGAGAGCGGCGGTGGCGGTCCTCGAGTCTCGACCGGGCGACGCCGTGCCGGAGCTCCTGCCCCTCCTCGACACGGACGACGACTCCCTGAACCCCGGCTTCGCGATCCTCACCACGCCCGATCTCGTCGACGCGGCTCTCGCGACCGGAGATGACGGAGTCGTGCGCCTGCACGCCGCGAGGCTGGAATCGCTCTTCGAGCGCTGGCACCAGCCGATGATCGAGGCGGCCCTCCGGTACGCGCAGGTCGCCGTGGCGCTCGCCGACGGAGCGCCGGACGCCGCGGCCGGGCTGCTCCGCCGGACTCCGCCGCCGCTCCCGTATGTGCGGGCGCGGGCGCTGCTGCTCGTGGGCGACGGGCTGCGCCGGGCCGGTCAGGCGGCGGAGGCGCGGCCCCTCCTCCGCGAGTCGCTGGCGATGCTCGAGGAGCTGCCGATCCACGCCTGGGCCGATCGGGCCCGTGACGCGCTCCGGGCCGCCGGAGGGAGGATCGCGGACGCGCCGTCGCCGGCCGCTGCCACGCTGACCCCGCAGGAGCTGCGCATCTGCGCTCTCGCGAGCACGGGGCTGTCGAACCGCGCGATCGCGCAGAACCTGTTCCTCTCGCCGCGCACGGTCGGCGCGCACCTGTACGCGGCGTACCGCAAGCTCGGGATCGGCGGGCGGGGCGAGCTCGCCGCGGTGCTCGGGAGGGACGCGGGCGCCGACGCCTGAGGCCGGACTCCGCTCGCAGGGGCACCCGGCCCCCGTTCGAGCGCAGACGCGCAGGCGCGCCCCGGAACGGCCGGGACGCGCCTGCGAGCGTGCCGCGCTACTCCTGGATGAAGGCCAGCAGGTCGGGGTTGATGACGTCGGCGTGGACGGTCAGCATGCCGTGCGGGTAGCCCTCGTAGATCTTGAGCGTCGAGTTCTGCAGCAGCTCGTGCTGCTTGAGCGCGGCGTCCTTGTAGGGGACGACCTGGTCGTCGTCGCCCTGGGTGACGAGGACGGGGACGGTGATCGCCTTCAGGTCCTCGGTCTGGTCCGTCTCCGAGAAGGCCTTGATGCCCTCGTAGTGCGCGAGCGCGGATCCGGTCATGCCCTGGCGCCACCAGTTGTCGACCACGGGCTGCGAGAGCTCGACGCCCTCGCGGTTGAAGCCGTAGAAGGGCCCGGAGGCCACGGCCTGGTAGAACTCGGCGCGGTTCGCCGCGAGAGCGTCGCGGAAGCCGTCGAACACCGAGATCGGCGTGCCCTCGGGGTTCGCCTCGGTCTGCACCATCAGCGGCGGGACCGACGAGACGAGGACGGCCTTGGCCACGCGACCCTGGGGCTCGCCGTACTTCGCGACGTAGCGCGCGACCTGACCGCCTCCGGTGGAGTGGCCGATGTGGATCGCGTTCCGCAGGTCGAGGTGCTCGACGACCGCGTTCACGTCGCTGGCGTAGTGGTCCATGTCGTGTCCGGTGCCGACCTGGGTCGAGCGTCCGTGCCCGCGGCGGTCGGTCGCGATGACGCGGTAGCCGTGCGCGTGGAAGAACAGCATCTGCGCGTCCCAGTCGTCGGACGACAGCGGCCAGCCGTGGTGGAAGACGATGGGCTGCGCGTCGGTGCTGCCCCAGTCCTTGTAGTAGATCTCGACGTCGTCGTCCGTGGTCACAAACGGCATCTTCGAACCTCCGTGCTCGTGTCGATCCCGAGCCCGGCCCGGGTCGTGTCCAAGGTGGTGCCTCCCCGGATGAGGGTGGGGAGCGGCTCCACGATAGGGGCGTGGGAGCGCTCCCTGAAGAGCGCGGGGAGATGTTCCGACGATCGTCCAGACCTGGTCGCCCGGGCGGTGCCGGGGCCGCCGGCCGCGCACGCCGTGTGGGGTCGGATGACTCGTGACCGGCACCGCGGACGCTGACAGGATCGCGGCGGATGCGCCCTCCCGCGGCGCGCGGATCGGAGGTCGCGATGCCCACGACGACGCCCACGACGACGGCCCTGCCGACGCCCCTGCCGACGACGCCCCTGCCGACGACCCCCCTGCCGACGACGCCCCGGCCGGCGGTGCTCCGGTGACCGTCGAGGACCGCGTCCCGATCGAGCCGCAGGCGGTCGTCGCTCCGCTCAGCCGGTCCGCCGTCTTCCTCTCGCTCGACATCGTCGGCGGGCAGGACGCCGCGGACCGCGTGCGGGACGTCGTCGCCGACGTGGGCGGGATCCTCCGCGCGGTCGGCTTCCGCGACCTGGGCCTGCGCCTCTCCTGCCTGGTCGGGATCGGGAGCGACGCGTGGGACCGCTTCGGCGGGGAGGGGCGCCCCGCGCAGCTGCACCCGTTCCGGGAGGTGGTCGGCGCGGCGCACACGGCCGTCTCGACGCAGACCGACCTCCTGTTCCACATCCGGGCGGAGCGGGACGACGCCTGCTTCGAGTTCGAGCGCCTCCTGCTCGACGCGCTCGGCGAGGACGTCGTCGTCCGCGACGAGGTGGTCGGCTTCCGCTACTTCGACAACCGCGACCTGCTGGGCTTCGTCGACGGCACCGAGAATCCGACCGGCGAGGCGCTGCCCCGCGTCGCGCTGATCGGCGCGGAGGACGCGGCGTTCGCGGGCGGCAGCTACCTGGTCGTGCAGAAGTACCTGCACGACCTGACGGCGTGGCACGCGCTCACCACCGAGCAGCAGGAGCGGGTCATCGGCCGGAGCAAGGCCGACAACGTCGAGCGCGAGGACGATCCGGCGCAGCTCTCGCACAAGGGGCTCGCGACCGTGGTCGACGCCGGCGGGACCGAGCACGACATCCTCCGCGACAACATGCCCTTCGGCCGGCCCGGCAGGGGCGAGTTCGGCACGTACTTCCTCGGCCTGGCCGCCGACCTGTCGGTGATCGAGACGATGCTGACGCGGATGTTCGTCGGCGTGCCCGCGGGCCGGCACGACCGCCTCCTCGACTTCTCGACCGCGACGACCGGCGGGGTCTACTTCGTGCCCTCGCGGGACGTGCTCGAGGGCCTGGGCGGCTGACCCGGGCCGGTCGTCGGGGCGCGGATCGAGTCGGATGACCGTGGTGCGGCCCGGGCCGGAGCGGTGGGATCGGAGCAGCGCAGGCGCGCAGGACGATCAGCAGGGAGAACGCCGTGGAACCCGACGACAGCACCGCTCCGCACCACGAGACCCCCGGTTTCGGAGACCCGGACCTCCCCCAGGAGGGGATCGTGAACACCGAGGGCGATCCCTCGGCGAACACGATGACCGGCCCGCAGAACCGCGTCCTGGAGGGGCTGTTCCCGAACCAGATCGCCGCGCCCGCGACGGACATCAGCACGCAGCCGTTCTTCTGGTCCTCCTTCAACATCTCGCCGCGGCGGGTGCAGCGGGGAGGCTGGGCGCGCGAGCTCACGCAGGCCGACTTCGCGATCTCGAACGAGATCGCCGGCGTGAACATGTACCTCGAGGCCGGCGGGATCCGCGAGCTGCACTGGCACCAGAGCGCCGAGTGGGCGCTGATGACCAAGGGGAACTGCCGCATCACCACGCTCAGCCGCACCGGCCGACCCAGCGTCGACGACGTGCAGGAGGGGGACCTCTGGTACTTCCCGCCCGGCCTGCCGCACTCCCTGCAGGGCCTCGGCCCGGACGGGGCGGAGTTCGTGCTCGCGTTCGACGACGGCGAGCAGTCCGAGAGCAACACGCTCCTGCTCACCGACTGGTTCGCGCACACCCCGCCAGACGTGCTGGCGAAGAACTTCGGCGTCGCGCAGGAGGTCTTCCGCGACATCCCGCTGCACGACCTCTGGATCTTCCCGGGCGACGTGCCCGGCGACCTCCAGGCCGACCGGGCCGCGGCCGGGGTGCAGGACGGCGACGAGGCGGTGATCTTCCGGCTCTCCCGCTCGGAGCCCGTTCACCAGAACAGCGGCGGCCGGATCCAGATCGCCGACAGCACGAACTTCCCGGCCTCGCGCACGGTCTCGGCCGCGCTGACGACCGTCGAGCCCGGCTCGATGCGCGAGCTGCACTGGCACCCCAACGCCGACGAGTGGCAGTACTACCTCCGCGGATCCGCTCGGATGACCGTCTTCAACACCGGCCCGCACGCCAACACGACCGACTTCCACGCCGGAGACGTGGGCGTCGTGCGCCGCAACTTCGGCCACTACGTGGAGAACACCGGCGACGACACGCTGGTCTACATCGAGACCTTCAAGAGCTCCCGCTACGAGGAGGTGTCGCTCGCCCAGTGGCTGAGCCACCTGCCGCCGTCGCTGGTCGCGCAGCACCTGAACATCCCGGAGGAGGTGCTGGCGACCTTCCCGCTCGGGACGCAGGGGATCACTCCGCTGCGCTGAGGGAGGGACGCGCGGAGGGGACGGGGACATGGCGGAGGATCACGAGGCGGCGCTCCTGCCGTGGGCGGGGAGGGCGGCGGTGCTGCTGGACCGGCACCTGCGAGTGCTGGCTGCGACTCCGCTCGCGCGGGCGCTCTCGCCCGCCTTCGCCCCGGGAGTGAGCATCGCCCGCTTCACCTTCCTGGACTCGTCCGAGGTCGAGGACCTGCCCTGCTGGGGGTCCGCCGCCGACCAGGTCGCGGCGATGCTCCGGGACTCGCTCGAGCGGCACCCGGGGGACCGGGAGTTCCTGACGGTCGTCGGGGAGCTCTCGGCGAGGAGCCCCCGGTTCGCGGACTCGTGGGCGGCCGGGGCGGAGGCCGACGCACGCGGGTCGGTCGTGTTCCTCAACACCGCGGTCGGCTCCGTTCCGATGGACTACCGGCTGGTCCGGGACGGCGCGCGCCTCCTGCTCCTGTTCGAGGCGGGTGACGCGGCGGGCCGCGAGGCGCTCGCGCGGCTCGCCGCCACGCGTCAGGCGCCGGCCGGGGCGGCCAGCGCGGTGCCCGCCTCCGGAGCGGGCCGCAGCGAGGCGAGGACGTCGACGGCCGCGGCCGCCGGAGTCCCCGCTGCCGCGAGGTAGGTCACGACGTACCGGCCCGGAGCGCCGGCGACCTCCAGGGTCTGCATCTCGAGGTCGAGCCAGCCGAACGGCTCGACGTGGACGCGGATCCACCGGTGGGTGAAGGGGCGGACCTGGTACTCGGCCCAGATCGACCGGAACAGCGGATTCTCGACCGAGCACTCGCCGACGATCTCGTGCAGCCGCGGATCGTCGGGGACGCTGTAGAACCGCAGCGCGGCGATCAGCTCGCGGAAGACCTGGCCCCACGCCTGCAGCTGGTCCGGCGGGTCGCCGTCCGCCACGGCGCGCGCATAGCCGCGGGAAGTGGAGAGCAGCATGTTGGCGCCGGGCACGCCCTTGTCGGGGGCGAGACGGCTCATCAGGTCGTTCGCGCCGAGGACGTCGAGGTTGCGGTCGAACGCGTACGCCGGGGTCCTCGGCCAGTGGGCGAGCAGCGACTCCACGCCCTGGCCCGGCGGAGGGGAGTCGGGATCGCGCGGGCCGGGGCGCAGCTGGGCCAGCCGGAAGAGGTAGGCGCGCTCGAACTCGTCGAAGGCGAGCGCCTCGGCGAGGGCGTTCAGCACCTGGTCAGACGGGGCGACCGCGTGCCCCTGCTCGACGCGGAGGTAGTAGTCGCGGCTGATCCGGGCGCGGTCGGCGACCTCCTCGCGGCGCAGGCCCGGCACCCGCCGCCGGGTGCCCGCGGTCGGCACGCCGACCTGCTCCGGCCGCAGCGCCGCCCGGCGAGCGCGGAGGAACTCCGCGAGGGGGCTGCGAGAGCTCATCGTGCGACTCCATCGGATCACCCGCCGCGTCGAGCGGCGGTCGTGCGGGGGTGGGGCCGTACCGGTCGTCCGGTGGGACACAGAGTACCGTCGGGCGCTCGCGGGGCCCACTGCCCTCCTGTGCCTCCTGCCCGGCGCCGACCGGGAGACGGGCGCTCGGGACGGTTCGACAGAGGGTGCGCTCCGGAGGGTTCCGACAGAGGGAGGAGAGCGCGCCCGCGCCCGGCGGTCAGCATGGGGTCCTCGGAACCCGTCCCTCAGGAGTCGCGATGACGATCAGTGCACTCTCCTCGCCGCCCGCGCACCCGAGCGCACCCGAGGACGTGGTGGTCCGGATGCTGAGCTCGGCGTCGCCCGCGCGGGAGCGGCTCCTGGTGGTCGAGGGCGGGATCGGCTCGGGCCGGACGCACATGCTGCGCTCCGCCGCGGCCACCGCTCGCGCCGCCGGCTGCGAGGTCGTGGAGGTGCGGCCGGACCGGGGCGACGCCGTGATCGGCGCGTCCTCGCTCGCACTGTTCGCCACGCTGATCGGCCGTCTGCAGCGGGTGCGCGACTCCTCCGCCTCACCCTGCGACCCCGGCTTCCTGATCGTCGTCGACGACTGGGAGCGGTTCGACGTCGCCGCCCGCGAGACCCTCCAGGCCCTGGTGACCCGGCTGGTCGACGAGGTCGGTGCCGCCTGCCTCCTCGCCACCGGCGACCGGCGCGTCCTCGCCGGCTGGGAGGGCCTCCGGCACCGTCGCACGGAGCCCCTCGACGCGGAGGCGGCCCGCGGCTTCCTGCGCGCCCACGGCGGCCGCCGGCCGCTCGCCGTCGAGGCGCGCCTGCTGCGGGTCGCGGAGGGGAATCCGCTGCTCCTCGACGTCCTCGGGCGGGCCTGGGCCGACGAGGACGCTCCCTCGCCCTTCCCGGTCTACCCGCGACTCGAGCAGGCCGAGACCAGGGTGCTCGACCTGCTGGCTCCGCTGTCGGAGGAGTGCCGGGAGGCGCTCCTGGTTGCCGCGGTGGCGGGCGCCGAGTTCCCGGAGAGCATCGGGTCGGCCCCCGGAGACGGGGACCGCGCCCTGGTACAGGCGGGGATCCTGACGGCGGGCGGCCGTGCGTTCCGCGACCCGGTGGTCCGCGCGGTGGTGCTCTCGACGGCGTCGCCCCGAGCGCTGCGGGCGGCACGGAGGCGGCTCGCCGAGCGCCCGGAGTCGGCCCCGCACCTCCGCCTGCTGCTCGCGGCGGACGACGCGGCCGGGCCGGAGGAGCGGGCGCGGCTGCTGAGGGACGCGGCGGAGGAGCGACTCCGCGCGGGTCGGCCGCAGGAGGCGCTGCTCCTCCTCGCCGAGGCGCGGTCGAGTGCGCGCGGTGCTGCTCTGCGGGAGGAGCTCGAGACGCGCGCGGCTGCCGTCGCGGCCTTCACCGGCGACGCGGCGGCCCTCGAGCGGGTGGTCGAGCGCTCGCGGGAGGACGGCGGGGTTCCCGGGACCGGCGTCGAGGCGGCGCGGCTGGCCGATGCGCTGCTCCGCACGGGGGACGTGGGCGGGGTCCGCCGCGCGGCCCTCCGGGCGCTCGGCGCTCGGGTGGGGCGTGGGGGCTCGGGAGTCGGTGGTGCCTCGCTCGCCGGCGGTGACTCTCCTGTCGGCGGTGCCTCTCCTGTCGGTGGTGCCTCTCCAGTCGGCGGTGTCGCTCCCGCCGAGACCGACGCCTCCCGCGACGACGTCAGCAGCCTCCCCGCCGACCACGCAGCCCCTCACGACGCCGCCGCCGACCTGCTGGTGACCGTTCTCCACCTCGCCTGCATGCTCCGCGGCGATCCCGCGTGGTGGCAGGAGGCGCTCGCCGTCGGCGAGGAGCACCCCCTCGATCCCGTCCTGCGCCTCGTGGAGGCCTGCGTGCGGCCGGTGCCGGACGAGGAGTGGGAGCGCCGCCTGCTGCTCGCCGAGGACTCCGCGGTCACGGGCGACCCGTGGAAGACGGTCGCGCTGCACCTCGCCTGGTCGCTGCTCGAGGTCTCGGACGAGCGCCGCGACCGCCTCGCCGGGCTCCTCGACGGCGGGGAGGAGGCGGACGGCCTGCCCGGCGCCCTCGCCCTCCTCCGCCGCGGCACCACCGCACTCGACGGCGGTCGCCTCGACGACGCCTCGGCCGACCTCGACCGCGCCGCCGCCCGCGCCGACGACCTGCCCGCCGTGCGCGCGCTGATCGACGCGACTCGAGCCCGGATCCACGCCCTGCAGGGCGACCGCGCACGCACCCTCGAGTGCGCCGAGCGCGCGACGGCCTGGGCGCTGCGGCACGGAGCGGCGTCGGTCGCGCGCGCCGCCGATCACGCCCTGTGCTCGCTCGACCTCGGCGGCGGCCGTTTCGAGGAGGCGCACGCCCGCTCCTCCTCCCGCGTCGGCGGCGACCCGCTGGAGCTCCTCGACGCAGCCGAGGCCGCCTCGCGCCTCCGCCTGCCCGAGCACTGCGCCGAGCTGGCGGCGGCCGCGGCGGACCTCGCCGCGCGGCCCCTCGCTCCCCGCGGGCGGATGCTCGCCCTCGCGGCGACCGCGGTCCTCGATCCGACCGGCGGCGCGGGCGCCCTCTTCGAGCGCGCCCTCGACCCGGCCTCCGAGGAGTGGCCGTTCGAACGGGCACGCGTCCAGCTCTGCCACGGCGAGTGGCTGCGCCGCCGGATGCGCCCGCTGGAGGCCCGCACCCGGTTCCGCCAGGCCGCCGCGGGGTTCGCCGCGGTGGGAGCCGAGCTCTGGCTCGCCCGCGCCCAGCACGAGCTGCGGGCGGCGGGCGGAGCGGGGGAGGCGCCGGTCGCCGCCGACCTCAGCGAGCAGGAGCGGCGCGTGGTCTCCCTGGCCGCCGCCGGCCTGTCGAACAAGCAGATCGCCCAGCAGCTCTTCGTCTCGCCCCGCACCGTCAGCGGGCACCTGTACCGGATCTTCCCCAAGCTCGGGGTGACCTCGCGGGCAGGGCTCCGCGACGCGCTCCTCAGCCTCGAGGACGCCCGGAGCGCGTGACGGAGCCGCAGGATCGAGTCATCCGACCTGGTGCCTGCCGCCGCGGGAGGCGCATGCTGAGCGCATGACGTCGCAGCAGATGATCGACCCCTCCGTCCCGCCGAGCGGCCCCGGCTGCGTCGAGTGCGAGCAGTCCGGCTCGTGGTGGCTGCACCTGCGCCGCTGCGCACTCTGCGGGCACATCGGCTGCTGCGACGACTCGCTGAACCGCCACGCGACGGCCCACTACCACTCGACGGGCCACGCGGTCATCCGCAGCTTCGAGCCCGGCGAGGACTGGTTCTGGGACTACCGGACCGACGACTACGCCGACGGCCCCGCCCTGGCCGACCCGCAGAGCCACCCGGCGAGCCAGACCACCCCGGGGCCGAAGGACCGCGTGCCGCGCGACTGGCAGTACCTCCTCGCCGAGCGGGCCGAGCGGGGCTGAGCCGCGCGCCTCGCGACAGCGCAGGACTTTCGCGAGAGTCCAGGAGTTGTCGCACTGGGCGTCGACTGCGACAACTCTCGAGCATTCGCGGCCGTCGGAGCCGTCGACACCCAACGCTTGTCCACAGGCGGCGAGTAGCCAGGAGTCGCCGTACTCGCGACCGACTACGGCGACTTCTGGATGGTCGCGGCGGCCCGCCGACGAGCGATCGCCACGAGAGTCCAGGAGTTGTCGCACTGGGCGTCGAGTGCGACAACTCTTGAGCAGTCGCGGGAGCAGTCGCGGGAGCAGTCGCGGGAGCAGGTCGAAACCAGCCGACCAGCCGGCGGCCGACGCCACGCCTGGTCGGCGTTCGTCAGCTCCGGACCCCGCCGGCCGAGCCCCGCCCCGTCACCCCCTCTCGACCCCGTCCAGCGCCTCCGCCTCGGCGATCCGCAGCCGCATCTGCCGGTAGCGGTGGAACTGGTACACCCCGTGCAGCACCGCGAGAACGACGGCGGCCGCCATCCCGCACGCGATCGCGGGGACCTCGTCCGCGCCGCTCTGCGTCAGCGCGAGCGCGACTCCGGCGCCCGCCACGATCGAGTTGACCACCGCGATCGCCGAGGACATCGTGAAGAAGATGCCCCGCCAGCTCTGCCGCCGGCCGATCTCGAGCAGCTCGTTCGGCGCGTGGCGGCCGCGCGGCACCGCGAAGTAGGCGCCCGCACCGGGCAGCAGGGTCCCGTAGTAGCGGCGGATGCGCTGGATGGCCGTCAGCGCGGCGATGTCCTCCATCGAGGTCTGCACCAGCCGCTCGTAGGTGAACACCCCCAGCAGCACGACGACCGGGATGATCACCGCGAGGAACCCCATCGCATACCGGGTCGGGGCGAGGAAGCCGAAGGCCACGAGCGAGCTGGAGAGCATCGTCAGGTAGAGCGAGGCGCGGCTGCTCGACTCCGTCACGGTGATCCCGCGCGCCGACTCCAGGACGAAGTGCTCGGTCAGGAGGGCGTTGAGGAACGCGGCCGGCCGGTCGGGGAGCGACGCGGCGGAGACGGCGGCCTCGGGCAGCGCGGGCGTGCGGGGAGGGTCCTCCTCGTCGAGGCGGTCGCCCGGCTCCGGATTCACGGCCGCACCTCTCGCGGGGACCGCACCTCTCGCGGGCCCGCCCCGGAGCGTCCGCTCTTCGAGTCATCCGACTCGCGCACCGGCTCCACCCGCGCGCCTACCGTCGGACGCGACGCCGAGCACCGCCACCGGGGCGCGTGCGCAGACACCGAAGGGCCGTTCATGACCGACACCCGCCACCTCCACTCGAACCAGCGAGACACCCTCGAGCGGCTGCTCGAGGACTCGCCGAGCCACAACGTCCTCTGGGCGGACGTGCTGACGCTGCTCGAGGCCGTCGGCACCGTCCACGAGAAGCACGACGGCGCCTTCTCGGTGACGGTCGGCTCGACGACCGAGACGCTCCACCGGCCGCACCACAAGGACGTGGACGAGCAGCAGCTCGTCGACCTGCGCCGCCTGCTCCGCGGAGCGGGGTACGGCGCATGAGCGCGGGGACGCCCGCCGACCTCACCGGGTCGGCAGCCGAGCGCCTCCGCCGGCTGGACGCGCTCGACGCGGGTGCGCTGACCGAGGAGTGGCTGCTGCGCCAGCTGCGACTCGCGCTCGGGGATCTCGCCGCGCTCGAGCCGGCCGCCGAGGCCGAGCAGGAGCGGCGCGAGGACTTCTGACGCGGCGGGCGGCCGTCCGGGGTGCACGCGGCCGGCACCCGGACGGCCGCCGGCCCGCACCCCGCAGCGCCGCCCCGCTCCGCCGCTCATCGTCCGGCCGCCGCGCTGCGGGCGCGCAGCAGCACGCCGGCCGTCGCGGTCGCCGCCAGCACGAGCGCCGCGAACACCGTCAGCACGGTCGTCGCGGCGACGAGGTTGAGCGCCGCTCCCGCCGCCAGTGCGGGCACCGCGAGTCCCGTGTACGCGACCAGGAACACCACCGCCAGGGTCTCGCCCCGGCGGGCGGGATCCGCGAGGGCGACCGCTGTGCCGATCGACCCCTTGAAGAGCAGCCCCACCCCGAAGCCCGAGACGACGGCGCCGGCGAGGAACACTCCCAGCTGCGGAGCGATCGCTCCGGCCGCGACCGCCGCGAGCCCGACCGCGCAGCCCGCCACCGCGATCGAGAGCTGCAGGCGCGTCCCCACCTTCACGAGCAGCAGCTGGCCGAGGGCCGCGGAGGCGAACACGGCGAAGGACGTCGCGCCGGCCAGCAGGTGGTCGCGCACCTGGAAGGTCTGCACCAGGAACGTCGGTGCGAGCGAGGTGAAGAGGCCGAGGACGGAGAAGGCCGAGAACGCTCCGAACGCCGCGAGCAGGAACGCCCGGCGCGTATCCGCCGGCACCGAGAGCCGCTGCGGCCGGTAGGCGGGCGCCGTCTCCGGCACGTCGACCGTCTCGGGCACGAGGAGCAGCGCCAGGCCCGCCACGAGCAGCGCGACCAGGAACACCTGGTGCGGCAGGAGGAGCGGATCGGGCAGGAACTCGGCGAAGACCCCTCCGAGCAGCGGGCCCAGCGAGAGTCCGCCGAGGTTCACCGCGCCCGAGATCGACGCGGCGACGATCGTGTTCTCGTCGGGCCGGGCGCGGGCACGCAGCTCGCCGAGGTGGGCGGTCGCCGTGGCGGTGAGCATCCCGATGCTGACGCCGTTGACGAAGCGGGCGACGATCAGCCCCGGCACCTCCGTCGTCAGCGAGAAGAGCACGGCCGAGACCGCCGAGACGAGCACCGCGATCAGCAGCACTCGGCGGCGGCCGAGCCAGTCGCTGACGTGACCGGCGAGGTACAGGCTCACGATCACTCCGACCGCGTAGGCGGCGAAGACGACGGTGATCACGAACGGTGGGAAGCCGTCGAGCTGCTGGTAGAGCGGGTAGAGCGGAGTCGGCACCGTCGAGTACGCCATCACGAGCAGGAAGGTCGCGGCGACGATCCAGAAGCCGACGCCGTGGCGCACCGTCGGCAGTCGGCGGCTCACGAGGTCTCCTGCAGGTGGCGGTGGGCGAAGGTGACGGCCATCGCGCCCTCGCCGACGGCGGAGGCGACGCGCTTGACCGAGCTGCGGCGCACGTCCCCCGCGGCGAAGGAGCCGGGGACGCTGGTCTCGAGGTAGAACGGCGCCCGCTCGAGCGGCCAGTCGGGAGCGGCGTGCTCGCCGGCGAGGTCCGGTCCCGTCACGAGGTAGCCGCCGGAGTCGCGGACGATCGCGGTCTCCGCCGCCCACGTGGTGTCCGGCTCGCCGCCGATGCAGACGAAGAGGTGGGAGGTGGCCAGCGCCCCGTGCGCGCCGGTCGCCGAGTTCTCGACCTCGATCGACTCGAGGGCGTCGGCGCCGTGCAGGCGGGTGACGCGGGAGTCGAGCAGGATCGTCACGTTCGGCTGCCGGACGACGCGCTCCGCGAGGTAGGAGGAGAGGCTGTCGGCCAGATCCGGGCCGCGGACCAGCATGGTCACGTGCCGCGCGTGCGCCGAGAGGTTCATCACGGCCTGCCCGGCCGAGTTGCCGCCTCCGACGACCACGACGTCCTCGCCCTCGCAGAGCGGCGCCTCGCTCGTGCCGGCACCGTAGTAGAGGCCGACGCCGAGCAGCTCGTCCTCGCGCTCGAGGCCGAGCCGGCGCCACTGGATGCCCGTGGCGCAGATGTTGGTGCGGGCGACGACGGTCGTCCCGTCGGCGAGCAGCGCGTGGATCCGGTCGTCGGCGAAGCGCCCGCGGATCCCCTCGCGCATCCGCAGCAGCTCGGCGCCGAACGAGACGGCCTGCTGCCGCGCGCGCTCGGCCAGATCGGCTCCCGCGATCCCGTGCGGGAAGCCGAGGTAGTTCTCGATCAGGCTGCTCGAGCCGGCCTGCCCGCCGATGGCCGAGCGCTCGAGGACCACGACCTTCAGCCCCTCCGAGGCGGCGTACACGGCGGCCGAGAGCCCGGCCGGACCGGCTCCGTAGATGGAGAGGTCGTACTCCGCGAGCCGCGGCGCGCCGACCCAGCCGAGCCGGGCCGCGACCTCGGCGAGCGTCGGATCGGAGGCACGGCTGCCGTCCGGGAACACCACGAGGGGGAGTGACGCGGTGGCGAGCGGATGCCCGGCGACGGCGAGGCACTGCTCGTCCGTGTCGATCGGCGTCCACGAGAACGAGACGACGCTGCGCGAGAGGAGGTCGCGGATCTCCCACGCGTCGCGGCTCTCGCGCCGCCCGTAGAGGCGGACCTGCGGGAGGTCCCCGGCCACGGTCACGAGGCCCGCCGCCGCTCGAGCCCGTCGCGGAACTTCATCAGCTTGAGGCAGAGGTGCAGCGTGCTGCGGGCGAGGCCGTCGTCGAGCGCCTCCCGGACCGCCTCGGGCAGGTTGTCGAGGCGGTAGTAGAGCGTGGTGCGGTGGATGTGGAGGAGCCCGCACGCCTCCCGCACGCTGCCGCGCACGTCGAGGTAGGCCTCCACGGTCCGCCGCTGCACCTCGTCACCCCGCTCGAGCAGCGTCGCCGCGGCCGGCGAGAGCATGGCGAGCTGCGAGCTGTCCGCCCCGATCGAGGCGAGGAGCACCCACGCCCCGAGCTCGGCGATGTCGGCCCGGCCGCGGCCGTCGGGCAGGGAGCCGACGATGGTCGCCGCGAGGGCGGCCCGCTCGGCGGTCGGGAGGAGGTCGTCGTCGCGGACGTCGAAGCGCGCCGAGCCGATCGCGTCGACGGCCGTGCCGCGGCCGCGCGCCTCCGCCCGCAGGACGTCGTCCGCCTCCGCGGCGGCCTCGGGCGCCTCCACGCTCACGAAGAACAGCACGCCCTCCTGGTCGCCGAGGAACGTCAGCCCGGAGGCGGCGCTCGCGTCGATCCGCCGCGCCAGCGCCGTCCGCTGGAGGGAGCCGGTCGGGCCGGTCAGCCGCACCGCGCGGACCACGGTCTGGGCGTCACGGCGCAGCCAGCGGCGCTCGACCGCCTCGGCGAAGGAGGCGCGCCGGGTGCCGCCGTCGGCCGCCAGGAGCGCCGCGAGGACGTCCGCGCGCCGGGAGCTGCCGCCCGCCCGCGTCGAGGGGCCGAGGAGGCGGCGGATCGCTCCGACGGCCGCGTCGATGAGCGAGTACTCGGCCGGAGTGAGCGGCGCGGGCCGCTCCCGGGGGAGGAGGAGGGTCGCGAGCCGGCCCCGCGGATCCTGGACGGGGAACACGCCGTCGTGAGGCGCCTCCTCGCGCGCGCGCGTCGCGGCCAGCACCCGGCTCGAGGCGTCCTCGATCGTCACCGGGCGGTCGAGAGCCTGGGCGAGCTCGTCGGCGAGGTCCTGCAGAGTCATCGGCGGGGATCCGTGTGGGGGGCCATGCCGTGATCCTCGCGGAGGGAGCCCTCCCGAAGCGTGGCCCTTCCAGGCCCACCTTCCGCGTCGGATCCGCTGCCGGCCGCGATGAGACGCTCAGCCTCCGCTGCCGGAGCGGTCCCCGGGGAACCCGTCCGCGAGGAGGCGGTCGAGGACGTCCGGCCAGTCGAGCAGGACGCCGATGTGGCCTCGACCGGGCCGGATCGTGAGCTCCGCGGCCGGGTGGAGGCGGCGGATCCGCTCCGCGTGCGCGACCAGGACCACCCTGTCCGCGGCGCCGTGGAGGAGGAGGACCGGCGCCGCCAGGCGCGAGAGATCGACTCCCCAGGGCATGACGAGAGCGAGGTCGTCGTCGACGCTCCCGCCCTGTTCGAGCTCCGAGGCGCGTCCGGCCTCTGCGCCGAGCGCCGTCAGCGGGCCGTCGAGGGCCGAGTAGTCGTCACCGGTGAACTGCTCCGGATCGAAGCGGGCCGTCTCCTCCCACTCCTCGCGCGCAGCCCGGCCGTCGCGCGCGCTGCGGAGAGCGCCCGGATCCTGCATGCCGTCGAACCACGCTCCGTCGTCACTGAAGGGCGCCGGGCTGCCGAACGTCGCGACGCCCAGGACGCGATCACCTCCGAGAGCCCCGGCGGCCAGTGCGTGCGGGCCGCCGCCGGAGTAGCCCGTTACCACGAAGCGCTCGATCCCGAGCAGGTCGGCGACGCGGAGCACATCGGCGGCCGCGTCCGCGATGCTCCGTCCGGGAGTGCGCATCGAGCCGCCGAAGCCGGGACGGGCGACGGAGACGAGCCGGATGCCGCGCGCCGCAGCGGCGTCGACGTGGGGAGCGAGGAGTGCGCCGGTGTGCGGTGTCCCTCCGCACCAGACGACGACAGCGCGGGGGGCTCGAGTGCCGAGGAGGTCGTGGGCGACGAGCGTGCGCGAGTCGACGCGGAACTCGTGCCGGGACGTAGCGGCGCGTCCGGTCATGGAGGAACGGTAGCCGCAAGTCGAGGGCAGTGCTCGTCGCCCGGCCCGACCGGGATGCGACGTCTCGTCGTAGGGTCGACGGGAGGGTCGGTGGACCCTCGGACGGGAGGGGTCCGCATGTCGATCGACGAGGTGTCCGACGGGATCGAGACCGCCGCCGCGCTGCCGCACGTGCGCTCCGGCTTCTCCGGCGCGACACCGTACGGGATCGCGCAGCGCTTCGCCGCGGGGGAGCTGACGCGGGAGCAGGCCGTCGACGAGCTCGGCCGCTGGCGCTACCGGTCCGGATCGCCGAGCGACGGCTTCGACTGGACGACCCTCGACCCGGGGGAGTTCGAGGAGGTCTGCCGGGCCCTGTCCGATGGTCTGCTCGACGCCGCGATGTACGACGAGATCCTCGACCGGTACAGCGGGCAGGGCTCCTCCGGCGAGAGCGCGGCGTCCGCGGAGGAGAGCGCATGAGCGCCGGCCCCCTGGACCTCGCCTTCGCCGCTCCGATCGGCGTCACCGTCAAGGGCGACCTCTGGTCGTGCGTCGAGGTGCCCGGCTCCGTCGAGCTGCTCGGCACAGGGAGGTCCGTGAAGGTGGTCGCCGCCGTCGACGGCGAGCCGGTGACCGCGGGCCTGCTGCCGACCGGCGCCGGCGGTCACATGCTGTCGATCAGCGCGAAACTGCGGAAGACGATCGGCAAGGACCTCGGCGACGTCGTCACCGTCCACCTGACCGAGCGCCTGAGCTGAGCGCTGGAGCCGGAGGAAGACAGGTGAGCGGAGCGGAGGAGCCGGCCTGGGCGGATCCGGAGCCGGAGGTCCACCGGGCGCTCGCGCGGTGGGCGGCGGAGTGCGCGGAGCGCGCCCTCCCCGCGTTCGAGGAGCGGGACCCGGACAATGCCCGGCCCCGGCGCGCGCTCGACGTCCTCCTCGCCTGGGGGCGGGATGAGGCTCCGATGACCGAGTGCCGCACGGTGGCCTTCACGGCGCACGCCGCAGCCCGCGCCGCGACGCAGGCGGGCGAGCGGGCCGCCACCGCTGCCGCGCGGGCGGCCGGGCAGGCCGCAGCAGTCGCGCACATGGTCGATCACTGCTCGCACGCCGCCGTGTACGCCGCGAAGTCGGTCGGGCTCCGGGGGAGCGACGCCGACCGGGACGCGGAGCGGCGTCAGCAGTGGGAGAGCCTCGACCCCGCGCTGCGCTCACTCGGCTTCCCGAAGGGGCTGTGACGCCGGCCCGGTGGACCTCACCGGGCCGGCGCGCGCGCTCAGCGGTTCGCGGGTCGGAGCCCCAGCAGCGTGTCGATGATCACGAAGGCCGCGAGGCTCGCCCCCAGGAGCGGGAGGAACAGCCCGACCGCGGCGGCGACCACCAGGACGGACGCGACTCCCCACCACGGCGCGCGCCGGAGAGCTCCCCGGGCCGGCGGGGTGCCGACGAGCCGTCGGGGGCCGCGGGTGGGGCGGCGCTTCCACCACATCAGGTACCCGAGCACGACCATCGTGGCGATGCCGGCCGCGGTGACGAACAGCAGCAGCTGGTTGGGCAGCCCGAACATCGAGCCCATGTGCGTGTCGATGCCCCAGCGGGAGAGCTTGGCGACGAGGCCGAAGTCGGCGAAGTCGACCCGGTCGACGACCTGCATCGTGCTCCCGTCGATCGCGACGCCGTCGACCTCGGTCGGGAAGCTGCGCTGGATCTCCTGCACGACCCAGGCCGAGCCCTCCGCCGCGGGCGGCCGGATCTCGACCAGTCCCGTGTTCACGTTGACCTCGCGGGCGACCGAGAGCACCGAGTCGTAGGCGGCCGGCGAGTAGCCCGCCGTCGACTCGACGGCGTCGCCGGTGGCCGCGCCGTGTCCGGCGTGCCCGGCGTGCTCGTCGGCCACCTCGCCGGTCCGGTCGCCGAGCGTCGTCCCCAGCGAGGGCGTGGTCCAGCCGACTGCGGAGCGGAGGGTCTCGAAGTTCCCGCCTCCGTAGAGCGACCAGGTGATCCCGGTGGCCGAGAGGAACAGGGCGCCGACGAGCAGCCAGACGCCGGTGGAGGCGTGCCAGGAGAACAGGCGCTTGTAGCCGGTGGTCCTCGGCGCGGGGCGCAGCAGGTCCCTCTTCACGCGGGCGCGGCGGAGGCGGATGATCCAGAGACCCAGGCCGGCGAGGGCGACGACGCCCAGCCAGGAGGCGGCGAGCTCGCTGTAGGAGCGGCCCAGGTCCCCGAGGTGCAGCGTCCGGTGCAGGTCGCTGACCCAGGTCCGCAACGGCAGGGCGCCGCTGGTGCCGTAGGCGGTGAGGTCGCCGCGGATGTCGGCGGTGGCCGGGTCGATGAAGACCGCGCGGGTCTCGCTGGCGCCGAGCGACGGGTCCGCGTACATCACCCGGGTGGTGTCGCCGGGGTTCGGGGCGGGGCGGACGGCGACGATGCTCTGCCCGCCTCCGGTGTACGCGTCGGCGGCGTCGATCTGGTCGGCCAGGGGCAGGGAGGTGTCCGCTTCCGGGGCGTGCAGCTCCTGCGCGTAGACGACCTGCTCGAGCTGCGGGGTGAGTGCGTAGAGCGCTCCGCTGGTCGCGGCGACGAGGATGAACGGCCCGACGAACAGGGCGGCGGAGAAGTGCAGGCGGAGCAGCAGCTGTCCGAGCCAGCCTGCGCTGCTTCTGTGCGGCGGGGGCGGGGTGTCGGCGGAGTCGCTGGGTCTCGTGGCGGTGGTGGTCATGCTTCTGGTCCTTCGGTGCTGTGGCGGGTGCCGGTGAGGGTCAGAGGAGGGTGTCGCCGATGTAGCCGCCCTCGACGCAGCCCGGCGGGATCGCGAAGACGGCGGAGCCGATCGGCGTCGTCCACTCGTTGAGCAGGTCCAGCTCGTCCAGGCGCTTCTGGATCGGCACGAACTGCGCGGTGACGTCGGCCTGGTACGCCGCGAAGATCAGCCCGGAGTTCGAGATGTCCTCGCCCGTCGGGGTGTCGTCGTAGTTGTAGGCCCGGCGGTGGAAGCGCTCGGCGGTGTTCTCCGAGCGGGCGCGCCTCATGTGCGAGAACTCCGGGATCACCGGGAAGCCGATGGCCGTCGTCGCCTCGAAGTCGGGCTCGTCGGTCTCCGCCGTCCCGGTGAGGGGCGCGCCGTTCGCGAGGGTCCGCCCGACGGACTGCTCGCGGCCGCTGCGGTCCAGGCGGTCCCACTTGTCGAGGTCCATCCGGATCCGGCGCAGCACCAGCCCGGTGCCGCCGGCGAGCCAGCCGTCGCGGACCCAGACAAGCTCGTCGAAGTCGACGTCCTCGGGGCGCGGATTGACGGTCCCGTCGACCTGGCCCAACAGGTTCCGCATCGTGGTGCCGGCCTTCTCGGAGCCGTGCGCCCGGCGGAACCCGGTCTGGGTCCAGCGGACGGTCGCGAAGGTGCGGGTGTTCTTCAGCAGCATCCGCAGCGCGTGCGCGATCGTGAACGCGTCGTCGGCGTGGAACTGCAGCAGTAGGTCCCCGTCGTTCCACTGCTCCTCGAGCCGGTCGATCCCGAACGCGGGCAGCGGTGCCAGCCAGGTCGGCTTCGCCGCCTCGCCGGCCGCGAGGGACACGAGCCTCGGCCCGAACCCGAAGGTCACGGTGAGGCGGGCGGGGACCACGCCGAGCTCGGGCTCGGAGTCGGCCAGGGCCGGCTGCCCCTGGGTGAGGCGCGCGGCGTCGTCGGACAGGATGCGCAGCATCCGCCGCAGTCCGTCCCGGTCGGTGCTCTCGCGCAGATCGAGGGCGACGAAGGTCGCGTGCGCCTGCGGCGTCGCGGCGATCCCCGCCTGGTGCGCACCGTGGAAGGGGATCGTCTCGTCGCCGTTCAGCGCCGCGGCCGCTGCCGGCGCAGCGCCGGCGCGGCCGAGCAGCTGGTCCGCTCCGATCGCACCCGCCGCGCCGATGCCGGCGACTGCTCCACCGAGGAGGAGCCGTCGCCGGCTGACGGCGCTGCGCGGGCGCTCCTCGGCTCCGTGGCCGGTGTCGCGGTCCTCGCTCATCAGCCCTCTCCGCCCATGTCCATGTCCATGTCGCCGCCCTCGTAGTCCTCGTTCGCGCCGGCGTAGTCGCGCGCCGGGACGGTGAACTCCGTCGTGGAGTCGTCCGAGAAGGTGAGCGTGACGGTGACCTCGTCCCCGGCGACGATCGGCGCGGCGAGGTCCATCAGCATGATGTGGTTCCCGCCGGGGGCGAGCTCGAGGCTGCCGCCGGCGGGGATCGTGAAGCCGCTCTCCTTGGCGCGCATCACCATCTCGCCCGACTCGTTCGCCACGGTCTCGTGCAGCTCCAGCTCGGAGGACGCGGCGGAGGTGGCGGACACGACGGTGACGTCCTCGGTGCCGGAGTTCTCCAGCTCACCGAACGCGGCGGACATGCCGGAGTCGGCGGCCTTCACCCAGCCGTCGGTGATGCTCACCTCGGTCGCGGCGGGCGCGACCTCGGCGGAGGTGCTGCCGGAGGCTCCGGCACTGCAGCCGGTCAGGGCGAGCAGGGCTGCGGCCGAGAGGGCGGAGAGGGCGGTGATGTGTCGAGTGCGCATGGTGTGGCGCCTTCCTGTGAGGTGGTGCGGTGGGTGGAGGACGTCGGCGGTCACGACGACGTCCGGTCTTCGGTGGTGGTCGAGGGCCGCCCGCGGCGGCGGGTGATGAGGAGGAAGGCAGCGACGGCGAGGACCGCGCCGGTCAGACCGATGAGGACCGGTCGGAGGACGTCCGGCGGGGCCTGCGAGGAGGCGGCTGCGACGACGGTCGGCTCGACGGTCGGGGTGGATTCCGCCACGGCCGCGGCCTGCGCCGAGGCGCCGTCGCCGACGGTGAAGGGGACGACGCCCGCGATCGGGTGGCCGTCGGCGGAGACCACCCGCCACTTGAGGTCGTAGGAGCCGCCCGGAAGCGCCGCCTCGAGCGGAGCGGTGACCGTCGAGTCGGTCAGCTCGACCGGGCCGGACACGTGGTCGATGCCGTCCATGTCGGTGACGAGGACCAGCGCGCCGATCGTGAGGACGTCCTCGGAGTACGTCAGCGTCACCTCCGCGGGCGAGTTCGTGAAGTGCTCACCGGAGCCGGGAGTGCTGCTGATCAGCTGGTCGTGCGCCTGGACGGGCCCGGCCGTCCCGATCAGGACGCCCGCCAGGGCGAGGGCTGCCAGCGCGGCGGGAAGCCGTCGCAGGGGTCGAGAGGTCATCGGTCGGTCTCCTTCGTGGTGGTCGGACGGGGAGTGCTCCGGCTGTCGAGCCGGTTCAGGTGGTCGTTGTAGGCGGTGAGCTCGGCCTCGCCGTCGCGGTCGGCGCGCCGGTCGTAGCGCTTCGCGGTCCGCTCCTCCGAGCGCACCCACTGCGCGACCACGACCAGGGCGATCAGCGCCATCGGGATTTCGCCCGCCGACCAGGCGATCCCGCCGCCGACGCCCTGGTCGGCGATCAGCGCCTCCGTGTCGGTGTATCCGAGCGCGGTCCACCAGGACGCGGCCAGCACGGTGGTCTGCGACATGATCGCCAGGCCGAAGAAGGCGTGGAACGCCAGCGTCGCGAGCATCACCAGCAGCCTCAGCACGTGGCCGGGCCGGTTCGGGCCGGGGTCGACGCCGATCAGGACCCAGAAGAAGAGGTAGCCCGTGGCGAGGAAGTGCAGGGTCATCAGGACGTGGCCCTGGTGGCTGAACATCGCCCACTCGAACCAGCCGGTGTAGTAGAAGACGACCAGGCTGCCGGCGAAGAGAACGGCGGCGACGGGCGCCCGCGACAGCACGGCGAGGTAGCGGGAGTGCACGACGGCGAGGATCCACTCGCGCAGCCCGCGCCCGCCGTCGCGGCGCACCGGCAGCACCCGCAGAGCGAGCAGCACCGGTCCGCCGAGCACGAGCAGCGGCGGTACGACCATCATCAGCAGCATGTGCTGGATCATGTGGGTGCTGAAGTGCACCTGCCCGTACACGGCCGGGCCGCCGCTGGTCGTGTAGGCGAGGGCCGCGCAGCCGGCCACCCAGGCGACAGTGCGCCCGAGCGGCCAGGCGTCGCCGCGGCGCCGCAGCCTCAGGACCGCCGACACGTAGAGGGCGGCGCCGACGACCGCGATCCCGAGCCAGACGGCGTCGAGGTGCCACTGGTCGAGCATCCGCTCGGGTGTGACCTCGGGCGGGTAGCGGAAGCCGAGCAGACTGCGCCGGACGTCTCCGCTGATCGGGTCCTGCGAGACCGGCGGCGCGCTGTTCGAGAGCGCCACCGAGACGCCGATGGTCAGCGCCATCACCACCACCTCGCCGACCGCGATCGCGACGAACGCGCGGCGGTCGGCCGGGTCGGCGCGCAGCCGCGGGATCAGCCGCAGCCGGTGCCCGAGGCCCGCGCCGCCGAGGGCGAGCAGCGCGACGGCCTTGACGATCAGCAGCTGCCCGTAGGGCGTACCCAGGTCGCCGAGGTCCTCGATCCGGAGCGACGCGTTCACCAGACCCGAGAAGGCGACCGCCCCGAACGCCCAGCCGGCCAGCACCGAGTAGCGCGCGACGACCACGCCGAGCTGGGCGCCGACGGTCCGCCGCAGCAGGATCACCGCGGCGAGCCCGCCGGCCCAGGCCGTCACTCCGATCAGGTGCACGGCCAGGCTGTTCACCGCGTTCGCGTGCTCGTCGGCGCCGGCGGCGTGCCCGGAGAGCGAGAGGGGGAGCAGCGCCAGCACCGCGATCGCGGTCGCCGCCGCCACCCAGGCCGGCCGCCGCGAGAACAGGGTGAGGAGGAGGACGGCCGTCGCGCACGCCGTCGAGGCCACGAGCGTCTGCCCCAGCTCGATCTGCGTGGCGTAGAACACGAGCTGCGTCCGGAAGCCCGGCGCGTCCAGCGGCTGCCCGATGGTGTTCGCCGCCGTGAACACGAGGACAGCGATCGCGGACGCCACCCAGACCGCGGCCGACCAGGTCGCCCAGCGCAGGGCGCGGTTCTGCGAGTACGAGACGACGCCCGGCGCGATGCGCTGCCCGGGCAGCAGGAAGGTGGCCGCGGTGAGCAGGCCGATCGTCAGCGACGCGGCGGAGTCGTGCAGGACCCGCGCGATCGGCAGGCCCCGCGTCACCAGGTCGCCGGGGTCGATCAGCCGCGTCGCCACCGAGAACGCCCCGGTGTACGACAGGCCCAGCAGGGCGACGGCGACCGCCGCCGGTATCGCGAGCAGGAGGGACGCCTCCGCCCCGCGGAGAGGAGCGGCGAGCGGCCGCGGAGGCGGGAGGAGGTCGTCGTCGACCGGTGTCGATGGTTGTGCCACAGGCGTGGCTCCCTTCACGGGCGTCCCCGAGGGGACGCTCCACAGACCCCTCCGCCGGCGCGCAGGAGCGCCGGGCCAGGACGATCCGTCCGGGAGGAGTCGCCGAGACGCCGACCGGCCGGCGTCCCTCGGAGACCCCTGCGGCGGAGGAGACGGGTCGGTCAGACGCCGCGGGGACCTCCGGGGAGGTCCTCGCCGCGGCTCGCGTCGATGATCAGGAGGCGGGCTGCAGAGGGGGGCCGCGCCGCAGCGCCGCCTGGGGGAAGACGCCCGAGGCGAGGGGGAGCACGTCGCGCAGCTCGAAGGAGGAGCGTCGCGCGGGTCGAGGAGCGGCCACCGGAGTCGGCAGCACCCGCACCAGGCGGGTCACGAGGTGGCTCGTCGTCGCGGCGACCCTGACGAGGAGGGACTCGCCGCGGTGGAGCGCCGCGGTCGTCGCGACGGCGGCGACGAGGTGCGCCGCCCACATCGAGGAGCCGGTCATCCCGCTGTGCGTCATCGCCGCG
Organism: Rathayibacter sp. AY1B7; assembly: GCF_002932735.1. Taxonomy (NCBI): domain Bacteria; kingdom Bacillati; phylum Actinomycetota; class Actinomycetes; order Micrococcales; family Microbacteriaceae; genus Rathayibacter; species Rathayibacter sp. AY1B7. The sequence continues at coordinate 25,071 of NZ_PSWK01000006.1, read as the reverse complement.
CTGACGTCGATCACGGCGCCGTGGTGGGCGTGCAGGGTCGGCGCATCGACCGGCCCCGTGAAGGTCCCGATCGTGAAGAGCGTGTGGAACAGGAACTGGCTGACTCCGACCGAGACCGCCAGGCGCACCAGGGAGAGCCTGCGCCCGGCGAGCGCCACGCACACCAGGACCGACAGGACGAGCGGCATCGCGACACCGAGCGGACCCGGGATCTGGCCGCCGCCGGCCACGTGCGAGAACAGCGCGACGAGCGTCGCCACCGTCGCCGCGACGACACCCCGGAGGGTGCGCAGCGGGCGCGACGACGACATCTCCCCAGTGTCGCAGACGCCTCCTTCCCGCGGAGGACCGCTCCCGGGCGAGAGGAGCGGCCGGCCGGCGGTTCCTCTCAGCGCGCCGCGGAGGCTCCGGGGCGTCACTTCTCGGGCCGGACCACCAGCCCGACGCCGCCGCCGCGCCGCACCGGTTCGGCGACCGCGGTCATCCGGCCGGAGGGGTCGACCTCGATGGCGGCCACCGCGCCGATCTGCGCGGCCGAGGTGAAGGTGTCGCCCGAGGGGACCAGCTGCTGGCCGAAGTGAGCGAGGTCGTCGGCGTACGCCTCGATGAACTCGGGCTCGGCCGAGGTCGTCGCGCCGTTGCGCTGGGAGGCGCGGGGCGCTGCCACCGCCTCGGGGAGCGTCATGCCGAGGTCGATGCGGTTGACCAGGGTCTGCAGGACCGTCGTGATGATGGTGGATCCGCCCGGCGAGCCGACGACGAACCGCACGTCCCCGCCGTCGAGCACGATCGTCGGCGACATCGACGAGCGCGGGCGCTTGCCCGGCTCGATCCGGTTCGGGTCCCCGTCGACGAAGGTGGGGGAGAAGTCGGTCATCTCGTTGTTGAGGAGGAAGCCGCGGCCGGGGACGGTCATCGCCGAGCCGCCGGTCTGCTCGATCGTCAGCGTGTAGGAGGCGGCGTTGCCCCACTTGTCGACGACCGAGAGGTGGGTGGTGGAGATGTTCTCGGTGTCCGACTCCTCCGCGGCGGGGGCGGTCGCGCATCCGGAGCCGTCGAGAGCGCCGGGCGCGACCGGGCGGACGGAGGCGGTCGCCGGGTCGATCGTGCAGTCCCGCGAGTCCGCGAACTCCTGGCTGAGGAGCGTCTCGGTGGGCACGTCGACGAAGGCGGGGTCGCCGACGTAGGCGCCGCGGTCGGCGAAGGCGCGGGCGGACGCCTCGAGGTAGAGGTGCAGGGCGCTGCCGGTGTCCTCGGCCGCGAGGTCGTGGTTCTCGAGGATGTTGAGGGCCTCGCCGACCGCGATCCCGCCGGAGGAGGAGGGTGCCATCCCGTAGACGTCGAGTCCGCGGTAGGAGACGCGGGTCGGCGCCTGCTCGGCGACCGAGTACGCCGCGAGGTCGGCGGCGGTCATCGTGCCGGCCGGGGCGGGGAGGTCCGACCCCTCGGCGATCCGCGGGTTCTGGACCGTGTCGGCGATCTCGGCGGCCAGCGCGCCCTCGTAGAACGCGTCCGGCCCGTGGACGGCGATGGAGGTCAGCGTCTTCGCGAGGTCGAGGTTGCGGAAGGTGCTGCCCACTTTCGGCGCGTCCCCACCGGGGAGGAAGAGCTCGGCCGTGTCGGGGAACGCCTGGAACCGCTCGAGGTTGTCGAGCGTCTGGTTGCGGAAGGTCTCGTCCACCCGGAAGCCCTTCGCCGCGAGCGCGATCGAGGGCGCCAGCACGACGGGGAGCGGCAGGGTGCCGAAGCGGTCGACCGCGGTGTCCCAGGTCGCCACCGTGCCGGGCACGCCGACCGCGACGCCGGAGGAGACGAGGTCCGGGGTGAACGGGTACGGGGCTCCGGTCGCGGGGTCGAGGAACGCGTCCGAGGTGATGCCGGCCGGCGCTGTCTCGCGTCCGTCGATGGTGCTGACCTCGCCGGAGGCCTTGTCGAAGTAGACGAAGTACCCGCCTCCGCCGATGCCGGCGCTGTAGGGCTCACTCACGCCGAGGGCCGCGGCCGTGGCGACCGCGGCGTCAGCTGCGTTGCCGCCGCGCTTCAGCACCTCCATGCCCACGCGGCTCGCGTTCGCGTCGACGCTCGAGACCGCTCCGCCGTAGCCCACCTGCGTCGAGGGCGAGATGAGGGGTCCGCCGAGGAAGTCGCGGATCTTCTCGGGCGTGAGCCCGCTGTCCTTCAGGTATCCGGAGACGGGCCTGTCGAGAGCGGACGCCGGTGCGGCACCCGCCACTCCCACTGCGACGACCGCGACCAGCGCGATCGCGATCCTGCGGAGCACGGGTGTCGTGGCCATGGCGTTCCTCCATCGGAACTCTGTGGTGCGCGGTCGGCGATGCGGGTCCCCCCAACCTAGGGGCGGGATGGGGGTGCGGGGTAGGGGGTGTGCGGCGGGCTCCACGATCGGTAGGCCTGCCGTTGCCGCGTGCCGGACCGGATCGTGGAGGTGCCCCTGATCGGGGCCGCAGTCTCGATCCGTCCGGCAGCCCCTCTTGACAGGCGAGCGAAGTAAGTGTTCGATCAGTCACATGCCTTCTCCCTCCACCCGCTCCACCGCCGAGGCGCAGCGCGAGCGGATCACCGCGGCAGCGCTCCACGTCTTCGCGCGCACCGGCTACGCCGCGACTCCGATCACCGAGGTCGCCGCCGAGGCCGGCGTCTCGCCCGCCTACGTCTTCCGCCTGTTCCCGGGCAAGCTCGGCGTCTTCGTCGCGGCCGTCGACCGCTGCTACGAGCAGGTGGCGACCACGCTCGCGGCGGCGGGGGAGGCCTCGCCCTCCTCGGACCCGGCCGACCGGCTCGAGGCGATGACCGTCGCCTACATCGACCTGATCGCCGACCGCGACCTGATCATGCTGCAGTCACAGGCGCAGAGCGCGTGCGAGGTCCCCGAGATCCGCGAGGCGGTGCGCCGCGGGATCTCCGCGGTCGTCCGAACGGTCACCGTCGTCTCCGGAGCCGACGGTCCGGCCGTGCAGCGCTTCGTCGCCTACGGGCAGCTCTGCCACCTGATCGTGCAGACCGACCTCGGCGGCGTCGACTCCGAGTGGGCGCGCATCGTCTCCGACGGCATCCGGCACCGCGACTGAGTCCGCGGTCCTCTCGTCTGCCCTCTTCTCCTTCCCCTCCTCCTTCTCCTCCTCTTCACCACCCTCCCCTTTCATGTCCGCGATTGTGACTGTCCAGTCACTCACCACAACCTCCAGGAGCCCCTCATGTCCACCACCCTTCCCCGCACCACCACCCGCGTCGTCCTCCCCGGGATCGTCGAGCCGTCCGGACTGCTCCTCGAGCAGGCGCCGGTCGAGCCGCCCGCGGCCGGCGAGCTGCTCGTCGCCGTCGAGGCCACCGGCATCTCGTTCGCCGAGCAGTCGATGCGCCGCGGCCGCTACTTCGCCCAGCCGCCGTTCCCCTTCACGCCCGGCTACGACCTCGTCGGCCGGGTCCTCGCGGTCGGCCCCGGCGGCGACGCGTCGCTCGAGGGCCGCCGGGTCGCCGCCCTCACCAAGACCGGCGGTTGGACGGGTCACGCCCGCGTCGCCGCCCGCGACTGCGTTCTCGTCCCCGACGGAGTCGCGTCCGAGGACGCCGAGGCCGTCGTGGTCAACGGAGTGACGGCGTGGCAGATGCTGCACCGCTCGGCCCGGGTCTCCCGCGGCGGCACGATCCTCCTGTTCGGCGCGAACGGCGGAGTCGGCGGCCTCGTGCACCGCCTCGCCCGCCTCGAGGGGATCCGCGTGATCGGCGCCGCCTCGCCCCGCCACCACGAGGCCCTCCGAGCGGCCGGAGTGGAGCCCGTCGACTACGCCGATCCCGACCTCGCCGCCCGCGTGCGCGAGCTCGCTCCCGGCGGAGTGCAGGCCGTGTTCGACAACGTCGGCGGAGCGACGACCCGGCTGGCGTGGTCCCTGGTCGCGCCCGGCGGCACCCTCGTCGCGTACGCGATCGTCAGCGCGAGCACCGGGAGCATCTGGCCCCCGTTCCTCCGCCAGCTCGCGCGGATCCAGGCCTACCAGCTGGCCCCCAACGGCCGGCGCGCGGCCTTCTACGACCTCTGGGCGGGCCACTCGCTGCGCCCCGCGCGCTTCCGTGCGCGGCTCGAGGAGGACCTCGGCCGCGTGCTCGGACTCCTCGCCGACGGCTCGCTGACGGCCAACATCGCCGCCCGCTTCCCGCTTACCGGGATCGTCGAGGCGATGGAGCTCGCCGAGTCCCGGACGCTCGACGGCAAGGTGATCCTGCTGCCATGAGCGGGGTGCGTCCGGGCGGAGGGTGATTCCGGCGCGGAGGCGCCCCGGTCGGCGAGCAGGGGAGAATGGCGCGGTGGACACGGGACTGGTCGAGGTGCTGAAGGCGCTGGGCAATCCCACGCGACTGCAGATCATGGAGTGGCTCCGCTCTCCCGAGGCGTCGTTCAGCGAGTTCGAGCCGATCGCCGACCGCGCCGAGTTCGGGGTCTGCGTCACCCATCTCGCCGCGAAGAGCGGTCTCGCGCAGTCGACCATCTCGTCGTACATGGGATCCCTGGAGCGCGCGGGCCTCGTCCGCTCGACGCGCGTGGGGAAGTACACCCACTACCGGAGGAGCGACGCCGACGTCGACGGGCTCCTGAAGCGGCTCGGAGCCTCGATCTAGCGACGTATCGCGAATCGTCGATATGATCGGCGCCATGACCGATGCTTCCGAGGCCGCTCCCGCTCGCCGCGCTCTGCTCGTCCACGCCCATCCCGAGGAGCGGTCCTTCTCCTCGGCGCAGGCGGACGCGGTCCTCGAGCAGCTGAGGGCCGACGGCATGGAGGTGCGCCGGCTCGACCTGTACGCCGAGGGCCGGGACCCGGTGCTGCACCGCGACCAGTTCGCGCCCGGCTCCGGCTACTTCAAGCCGCAGGCGCAGCAGATGACCGCGGTCCTCGAGAAGACGCTCGGGGAGCACGTCACGAGCGATCTCGACGAGCTGCTGCAGGCGGATCTCCTGGTGCTCTCGTTCCCCCTGTGGTGGTTCTCGATGCCGGCGATCATGAAGGGCTGGATCGACCGCGTCTTCGTGATGGGCGCGACGTTCGGAGGCGAGCACGGCGTCTTCGCCGAGGGCGGCCTGCGCGGCAGGACCGCGATGCTCCTGCTGACGACGGGAGGTGGCGAAGCGGCCTTCGCGCCCGGCGCCGCCGACGGCTACGGCGACCTGCAGTCGTTCCTCTTCCACATCCATCGCGGGATGCTCGAGTTCGTCGGGTACGACGTCCTGCCCCCGGTGGTCACCTACGGTCCCGCCCGCCTCGACGCGGCCGGACGCGAGGAGGCCCTGCAACGGGCTCGCGCGCAGGCGTCCGCATCGACGGCCCGGCTGCGCGGCGCCTAGCGTTCGCCGCTGCGCCTCCCGGCCGCCCTCAGTCCCGCGACCGGCTCGCGTGCGCGCGGGCCTTCATCCGGTTGCCGCACGTCGCCATCGAGCACCACTTGGCGGTGCCGGGGCGGCTGCGGTCGAGGAGGAAGAGGTTGCACTCGTCGTTCGCGCAGGCGCGGAGCCGCCCGGGGAACCGGGCGTTCACAGCGGACCAGGCGAGGACCGATTCCACCGCGAGTCGATCCGGTTCGGGAGCGCTCAGCTCCCACACGACGCCCTCATCGGTGACGCGCGGGGTGCGCACGGCGTGCGCGACCAGGTCCGCGAGCTCCGCGACGGATTCGGGCGCGCCCGAGCGCACGACCGCTTGGAGCGCGTCGCGGGCACGGCGCAGCTGCTCGAGCTCGTCCTCGGTGCCGACTCCGCCCCACCGCCGGGCGAGCTCGCGACCGGCCGCGTCGCCGAGGTCGTCCGTCGGCCGTCCGTCCACCACGGGCGCGCTGTTCAGCACCGCTAGGAGCAGCTCCTCGTCCCGATCCATCGTTCCCCGTCCTCCCACGCCGTGCGGCCCGTTCGATCCATGCTAGCGTCCGACTAACCAGTAAATCTACTTGAAGGGGTTAGCTATGGTCGTCGTCCATCACCGCACCGTGTCCGTCGACGGACTCGACGTCTTCTGGCGGGAGGCTGGTCCCGTCGACGCGCCCGTCCTCCTGCTGCTGCACGGGTACCCGAGCAGCTCGCACATGTTCCGCCACCTCCTTCCCGCCCTCGCGGGTCACTACCGCGTCATCGCCCCCGACCACATCGGCTTCGGACGCTCGTCCGCGCCCTCCGTCGACGACTTCGACTACACGTTCGCGGCCCTGACCGCGGTGACCGGCCGCTTCCTCGAGACCATCGGGGTGACCCGGTACACGATCTACGTCCAGGACTACGGCGCCCCCGTCGGCTGGCGCCTCGCCCTCGCCGATCCGTCCGCGGTCGTCGCCGTGATCTCGCAGAACGGCAACGCCTACGAGGAGGGCTTCGTGCCCGGCTTCTGGGACCCGATCTGGGCCGACGCCGCCGAGCGGACCGACGAGACGCGCGAAGCCCTCCAACCGGCCCTCGGCCGGGAGGCCGTCGAATGGCAGTACACCCACGGTGTCCCCGACTCCACCACCGTCGATCCGGACGCCTGGGAGCACGACCTCGCGCTCCTCGCCCGCCCCGGCCAGGACGACGTGCAGCTGGCGCTCTTCCGCGACTACGCCACCAACCGCGAGCTCTATCCCGCCGTGCACGCCTGGATCCGCGAGTCCGGAGTCCCCGTCCTCGCCGTCTGGGGCCGGAACGACGAGATCTTCACCCCCGCCGGCGCCCAGGCGTTCCTCCGCGACGCGCCCCACGCGCGCATCGAGCTCGTCGACGGCGGGCACTTCCTGCTCGAGTCCCACCTCGACCGCGTCGTCAGCGCGATCACGGACTGGCTCGGCCGCGAGTGACGGGCCCGTGAGCCGGGCGGGCCCGCTGATTCGGCCTCGCGGGAGCGGCCACGGACGCCTGCTCCTGCTGCCGGCAACCGCGCCGACGTCGGCGCAGCCGGGTCGCGATCCCGACCCGCTGCGCCCGGCGAGACCCTCCTGCCCGGCGTCCCTCAGCGGCTGAGGAGGGCGACGAGGTCGGTCGCGATGCGGTGCTCGACGTCGGCCGGGACGGGCTGCACGGCGGCGTCGAGGTCCGCGGTGACGACTGCGGCGAGGCTCCGGGCCTGCAGGGTCAGGCCGAGGTCCATCGCCTGGATCGGGTTGCCGCCGGCCGCGGTGAGGTTGATCATCCGGCCGTTCTCGAGGCGGACGATCTGCTTGCCGTTCTTCAGGCGGATGCCCTGCCGGCGCTGTCCGTCGGCGAACTCGGTGGTCGACTCCGTGGCGGCCGCGAGGGCGTCCTCGTCGATCTCCCACGGGAAGTGGCCGACGCCGGCGATCACGGCGCCGTCGGCGAACGCGTCGATCTCCGCCGCGCCGATGACGCCGGGTGCGCCGGTGGCGGTGAAGACGAACTGCGCGTCCGAGAGGACGTCGGCGACGGGTCCGACGCGGTGGCCGCGGAGGATCGCCTGCAGCGAGCGGATCGGGTCGACGTCGGCGACGGAGACCCGCGCTCCGAGCTGCGAGAGGGTGTCGGCGACCCCGCGCCCGCACGGGCCGTAGCCGATGACCGCGGCGCGGGTGCCCGGGATCATGAGGTTCGTGGCGTTCATGAAGCCCTGGACGACGCTCTGGCCGACCCCGTACTCGTTCTCGACGATCAGCTTGAGGGGCGAGTCGTTGATGACGACGACCGGTCGCGGGAGGGTCGCGCTGTTCTCCCGCAGGCGGATGCCGCCGGTGGTGGTCTCCTCGGTGCCGCCGAGGTAGTGGTCCGGGACGCCCGAGTTGATGAGCCGGAGAGTCAGGTCGGCGCCGTTGTCGAGGGTGAGATCGGGATCGTGCTCGAGCACCTTCTCGATGTTGCGGAGGTGCTCCGCCTCGCCGTCGCTCTGCTTCGTGTGCACGTGCACGCCGAGGGCGCGGAGGTCGTCGGCGACGTCGTCCTTCGTGGTTCCGGGCGAGCCCGTCAGAGCGATGTCCATCCCGGCCTCGACGAGGAGCGAGACGAGGGCGGCGGTCTTGGGCTCGACGTGGAGGCAGATCGCCAGCTTCTTCCCGGAGAGCACCGGAGCGAGCTCCCGGACGGCCTGCGCGGTGAGGGGCATGTGGTCGAGAGCCCAGCGGCTCGCCGGGTGGGAGAGGGAGGAGGTCATGGCGGGTCCTGTCTGGAGTGGGTGCGTGGGCGTCGGGTGGGGGCGTCGTGTGGCCGGCGGCGCGGGAGTCGCGTCAGGGCGCTCGGTCCCCGGCGGGCTGCCGCCGCGCCCGGCGTCCCGCGTGCGTCGAGCGCGCTGCCCGGTACGGAAGGTCCTGAGGAGGCCGATCGCCGGGGACGGCCGCGAGAGGCAGCACTCGCCTGCTCTCTGCGAGATGGAGCCTGAGGTGCATCTCCTCACGCCGGGCCGAGGTCGGCACGGCGCGGATCGTCATCGGTGAGGACACCAGCCCAGTCTGTCGACCCGGACGAGCCCTCGCTCGGATGATCGTGCCCGGCAGCGGCACCCCGGGAGGGGCCGACCTGTCGTGCGGTGACGTCCCGCACGGATCGACAGGCGCGCCGCGTCCGCTCACCCTCCGGTGACTGGGCGAGGGGCGTCGAAGAAGAGGTAGGACACGAAGTGGATCGCAACGGTGGCGGCGATGCCGGCGGCGGGCGTGATCCAGAAACTCCTCAGGGGGGCGGAGAGGCGACGGACGACGATGAACGAGACGACGGGAGTGATGACGACGAGCACCCACGGAGCGAAGGCCGCCCATTGGACGGCCCGCCCGAGCGTCGACAGGTCGGACCACTCATCGACGGCCGGATAGTTCTCGGAGGCGTAGCTCAACAGTCCGAACGGGACCAGGTTGACGGCGACCACGAGGTGGACCAACGCGAGCACTCCGATCCGGAGGCGTGCACGAGCGAGGTCCAGTGCGCGAGTCGAGGAGGTCACGGGCGAAGGCTATCGGCGTCGCCGGGAGCACAGAAGGAGCGGTGGTCCTCGCTTTCGGCGGTCGCTGCGCTACAGCCGCGCGAAGAATCCAAGGCCCCTGAGGCGAGGGCGGCGCTGGTGAGCGCCACCGCTACCCTGACGCCATGCGCCGCATCCTCGACGACCCTCTTCGGAACCGCGTCCGCACTGGCTCTCCGTCCGTCGCCTCGGCCTGATGAAGCGGCGACGGGCGGACCGCTCGGAGCCGGTTCGCGAGTTCCGGCCCTCGAGGGCCCGGCAGGAGAACGAGTCGCGACGCCTGAGGCCCGTCGCCGTCCTCCCCGCGCTGGTCCTGCTGGCGGGGAGCGTCTGGGGAGTCGTGATCGCCGACGACCGCGGTGCCGCGCTGGCCGTCTACCTCGGGCTGTTCGGCTTCGCCACCGTGGTGGCTCTGGTGATCGTCGGAGTGCTGGCGCTCCGCAACCGGCGGTTCCTCGCCAGCGCGTCGCTGCGGATCTCGGACCGGGCGATCGAGTGCACAGACGCTCGAGGCAGGGTCGTGACCTTCGAGCGCGCCGACCCGTCGGTGAAGGCGCTGCTCGCGTGGGTGCACGCCGGCCCCAACAGTGAGGGGATCGACCTGCCCCCGTCGCTGATCCTGTTCCTGTCGGACGGAAGCCGGTCGCTGCGGCTCCGCGGGGCGGACTGGGAGCTCGAGGATCTGCGGGCCGTCGTCGCCGCCGTGACGACACCGCTCTCGCCGGCGGCGCGTGGCGTGCACACCGGTAGCCGGAGCGTGTGGGCGCGCCTGACCGGAGCCGCTCGTCGGCGGAAGATCGAGGCGCCGCCCGTCGCGGAGAAGACGCTCGGCCCCGCCGAGATCAACGAGCTGATCCCCGGGACGATGAGCTTCCGCGAGACCCGTCCGCTGACGTTCGCCCTCCTGATCGGGTTCGGCTCGGTGGCTCTCGTGCTGGGCCTCGTCGTCGGCGTCGCCTTCGTGGTGGTGCTCGGGTAGCGGAGGAATTCGGCGCCGTGCCGGGGACCGCTGGGCGGGAGGCGCGGGCGACGGGCCCACGCTCCCGACCGGCGACCTCTCCGGGGCGATCCTGCCCGCGCCCTAGGCTCCACGCATGACACTCACCCAGGACTCCGGTTGGATCTGGTTCGGACTCGCGATCGTCACCGCCGGTCTGGCCGAGCAGAAGGGCCGCTCGCGCTGGCGCTGGTTCGTGCTGGGGCTGCTGCTCGGGCCGATCGCGACGGCACTCGTCGTGCTGTGGGCGCGACCGGAGGGCGGAGTGGCGACGGACGTGCGCTGGAACTTCGCGATCGGCGCCGGCGTCGCCGCGGCGGCGCTCGTCCTCGTCGCCGTGACCTCGGCCCTCTGGCTGCTTCTCATCCCGGCGGCGATCGCGGCGCTCGCCGCCGGGCTGCTCGCCTGGCTGAGCCGCCGCGTCCCCTACGAGGACCTGCCCCGCTGACGACCGCTAGAGGCTGGTCGAGCATCGGAACTCGAGATCTCGCGGCCCGAGGCGGCAGGCGCGTCACTCCTCGGACAGGGTCAATGACCTCGCGAGAGTCTGCCGGCCGCGGCGTCAGCGTTCCGGCCAGGCCTCCCACACTCGACTGAAGGGCGCGGTCAGCTGCTGCCCGTCGTGGCCGATCCTGTGATGTACCCCCACGTCGTTGCTGTAGCCGCTCGACCAGCCGAGCTCACTGCCGCTCCCGATGCGGTAGCCGACGATGATGCCGTCCTTGCCGGCGGCGATGCTCTCCTCGTAGCGGCCCGCGACGACGTCGAAGACGCTGCGCTCGAGGTCGTCCGCGAGGGCGGTCCACTCGTCGTCGCAGGCGTCGCAGCCGCAGACGGGGTAGTTGAAGCGGTGCAGTGCTCCGGCGTGGAGGAGGACGCCGGGGAAGACGGTCCAGACGATCGTCAGAGGTGCGGCGTCGACCGCCCGCGGCGTCACGCGGACGGCGCGGGCGGCCCAGGAGATCTCCGCTTCGTCTCGTGAGGCCAGGGCCGGGTCGTCCTCGACCGTGACGTCGTAGGTGCGCTCGAGGTGCTCGAGCAGGGCGTCCGCGACGGTGTGCAGCGGCTGGAAACGCTCGAGATCGCTCGTGACGGAGTAGCTCTCGTCCGGAGGCGACTCACCCAGCCAGCGAGTGCCGTAGGGGATGGGTCGGCCGTCCTCGCCGATGAAGACGCGGTCCGCGACAGCCGGTCGAGCGTAGTCCGTCATGGACGAGAGGGTACGACGCGAGCCGTCCCGCCGTCAGGTCGGCGACTTCCTGCCGACGGGTGCCGCGCCACCCAGCCGCACGTCCCCCTCCGGATACGCGTCGTGCGAGAAGCACAGCCGCACGCCCGCCGCCTCCACCCGCTCCAGCATCTCGGACGTCCGCTCGTGCGCCCGTGCGTCGTCGCTGATGAACCGCGGCAGCCGGCGCAGGCGCCCGGACCAGCCGAGGAACTCCCTTCCCCACGCCGCGTCCCCGGCGACCAGCACGCGCCCCTCGACGAGCGCCCCGAGGTGACCGCGTGCGTGCCCCGGGAGCGGCACCACGAGCAGCGACCCGTCGCCGAACAGGTCGAATCCGGTCAGCCCCGCGATCGTCGTCGCGGGCTGCTCGTCCGCCACGATCCCGGCCGCGAACCCCGGCGGCAGCAGCGCGCGGAAGATCCCCTCGCGCACGCGGTTCCGCCGCACGGAGGCGACCTGGCCCGAGGACAGCACGAACGTCGCGTCCGGGAACCAGCGCACGCCGCCCACGTGGTCCGGGTGCAGGTGCGTCAGCACCACGAACTCCACGTCGGCCGGGGTCAGGCCGAGGGCGAGCAGCCGCTGGTCGACGGTCTCGTCGTCCGGCACCGTCGCGGGCAGGATCCGCTCGTACAGCCGTCCGACGAGGCCTGTCCCGCGGAACGTCGGCGGGTAGCCCGTGTCCACGAGCACCCGCCGGCCGCTCGCGTGCGTGTAGAGGAAGACGTTCGAGGGGAAGACGCGGCGGGGGAGCCCCTTCCCGCGGAACACCCGGGACAGCGGGAAGACGGTGCTCCCGCACGCCATCACCTGCAGCGACGACTCAGCCACGCGTCCTCCTCAGGTGCTCGCCGACCCGGCGGATGCCCTCGGCCAGCGGCACGGTCGGCTCGTAGCCGAGCTCGGTCCGCGCCCGCGAGATGTCGAGGGTCTGCGCGTAGGCGAGGGTCGCCACGGTGTAGCGGGTGAACGGCGGCTCGCGGCCGGGCAGCAGCCGGTACACCCGCTCCAGGATCTCGGCGAGCGCGGTCAGCACGCGCAGGTCCACCCGGATGAAGCGCGGCTCCTCGCCCATCGCGGCGAAGAAGCGCTCGAGGAGGTCGCCGAGCGGAGCGGGCTCGCCGTTGGTGATGTTGTAGACGCCGCCGTCGGCCACGGGAGCGTCGGCGGCGAGCACCAGCGCGTGCGCGGCGTTCTCGACGCAGGTGATGTCGACGGGGTTCCGACCGCCGTCGAAGAGGGGGATGCCGCGGCGGCGGCTCGCGGCGACGAAGCGGGGGAGGAGGCTGGGGTCGCCGACGCCGATCAGGCCGCGGGGGCGCAGGATCACGAGCTCGGGGATCCGGCCGGCGCGGTGCGCCTCCTGCAGCAGCCGCTCCGCCTCGATCTTGCTGCGGATGTAGAGGCTCATCCGGCTGCCGGCGTCGACCTCCTCCTCCCGCACCAGGTACTGGTGGCGCCGGGCGGAGTAGATGCTCGGCGAGGAGACGAAGACGAAGCGGCGGACCCCGCAGCGCTCGGCCAGCGCGATCATCGCCTCCGTCCCCGCGACGTTCGCGCGCTCGAACTCGCTCCACGTGCCCCACGGGCTCGAGAGAGCGGCGGCGTGCACGAGCACGTCGGCCTCGACGTCCGTCGCGCCCAGCTCGGCGAGGTCGGCGCGGAGGACCGTGGCGCCCTCCTCCTCCAGCCGCGCCAGCGCCTCGGGGGCGCGACCGGTGGCGAGCACGTCGTCGCCCGCGGCCAGGAACTCGCGCACCGCGTAGCCGCCGAGGAACCCCGTCGCCCCGGTGATCAGCACGCGGCGCCGGCGCTCAGCGGACATCGACGACCTCCAGCCCGCGCTTGCGGCCCCAGTACCAGAGCAGGATCCCCAGGTACCCGAGCGCCTTGCCCTTCCGGATCGACATCAGCACGACCGCGTCCTTGTCGAGCAGCGCCTCGCTCCGCCCGATCACCTGGCAGACCTTGAGGTGCAGCTCCAGGTCCTCGTCCGTGTCGTCGATGCTCGAGCGCGGGAAGCCGTCGACCTGGAGGTACAGCGCGGCGTCGATCGCGAGGTTGCAGCCGGCGGCCATGAACATCCGGTACCGCTGGCCGGGGCGGCGGTAGAAGACGCCCGGCGCGTGCTCCATCAGGCGGATCAGCGCGGTGCCGAGCACGCCGTCGTACCAGCGGTAGACGGCTTCGTCCCGCCGCGGGGACAGGCGGCCGCCGACGAAACGGGCGCCGCCGCGGAGGTCGGCCTTGAGGCGCGCCACCCAGTCGGCGCTCGGCAGGCAGTCGGCGTCCGTGCGGGCGACGGCCGTCGCGCCCTCGGCGATCGCGTGGCGGAAGCCGGTGTCGGAGGCGGCTCCCGTGCCCTTCTGCGCCTCGTCGATCACGGCGACCTGCCGCTCCGGGCACCGGCGGCGGAACTCCTCGATCACGGCGCGCGAGCCGTCGGTGCTGCCGTTGTCGACGAGTAGGAGCGTGAAGTCCGGATCGGTCTGGCGGGCGAGCGCGTCGAGGGCGCCGCCGAGCAGCTTCTCCTCGTCGAGGAAGGGCACGACCACCCAGAAACCGCGCGCGTCCATCCGTCCCCCGCTCCGGGACCATGGTGTCGGCGGGGGCCCGTGCCGTCAAACCGCGCCGAACAGTGCGCGCGGAGGTGCAGAGGCGCGCTATACAGGGATTCGCTCCGCACGTCCCGGGGCAGGAAGGGGCCCGCGTGCCCGACCTCCTCCCGCTCCGCGTCCTCGGCACGGGCGAAGCGCTGCCCGAGCGGATCGTCACGACCGCCGAGGTCGCCGCGCTCTGCGGCCTGCCCGCCGACGAGGCCGAGCGCCGCTCCGGCGTGCGCACCCGCCACTGGGTCACCGACGACGAGGACCCGCTGGAGCTCGGCCTGCTCGCCGCCCGTCGGGCGCTCGCGGCGGCCGGGCTCAACACGGTCGACGTGGTGCTCAACGCCTCGGGCACTCAGCTGCAGGCGATCCCGGACGGAGGCGCGCTGCTCGCGGCGGGACTCGGCCTCGACGACGTCTCGGCGTACAGCGTCGGCGCCACCTGCCTGTCGTTCCTCTTCGCTCTGCAGGAGGCGGGATTCCTCCTCGCCACGGGTCGCGCCGACACCGTGCTCATCGTCTCGACCGACTGCGGCAGCCGCGGCATCGACCCGGGCCAGCCCGAGAGCGCCCTGCTCTTCGGCGACGCGGCCGCCGCCGTCGTGATCGGACGCGCCGAGACTCCGGGCCAGGGCCTGGTCACCACGCACTTCCGCACCCGCCCGAGCGGTGTGGGCCACGCGGAGCTGCGCGGCTTCGGCTCGCGCATCCGCATCGAGGAGGCGCCCGACCGGCTCGCCGACTTCCGCTTCGACATGCAGGGCAAGGCGCTGCTCGTCGACGCGCTGCGGCACTTCCCGGCGTTCCTCGAGGAGGTGCGGCCCGGCCTCTCGAGCGGGCTCCCCGGCATCGACCGGGTGGTCCCGCACCAGACCAGCGCGGCCGGGCTCGAGGGCATGGCCCGCCTCTGGGGTCGCGACCGGATGACGATCACGCTCGGCGAGGTCGGCAACACGATCGGCAGCGCGATCCCGCTGGCCCTGCACCGCTCGCGCGTGCAGCCGGGGGAGTCGGTGCTGCTGGTGGGCACGGGCGCGGGCACGCACTACGGCGCGGTGATCCTGCAGGCGTGAGAGGCGGCGCCTAGCCGAGGAGCGACAGGGCCGAGAGCCCGAGGAACGGCGCCATCACCACGAGGCAGACCGCGGCGGACGGCAGGAACCCGTGGAAGGAGTCCCGCCCGCCGACCAGACGGGCGAGCAGTCCCGTGACCAGCGGTGGGAGCAGGAACAGCAGCAGCCACGGAGCCAGGACCTCCGCGCGCGGCGCCGTCCAGTCGGGCTGGTCGTCGCGGTCGAGCGGAGGGAGCCGCACGAGGAGGAACGCGGCCGTGAGGACGATCGCGGGGAGGACCGACAGGCAGGTGAGCGTGATCGCGGTGAACCTCGCCCCGTCGTCCCGGGAGTACCGGGCACAGTCGGGTTCGGGCGCAGGTCCCCGGTCGGTGTCCTCGTCCCAGCCCGGACTGCTGAATCGGATGCGTCCCATCAGGCGATCATGCCGTTCCGGAGCGGGGTCGCGTTGCGGCCGACGAGACCTCCGTCATCCCCGCCGCCCGACCAGTGCCCGCAGCGCATCGCGGACGAACCGGGCGCCGGCGACTCCGCCGTAGTGCGCCGCGAACCGCTCGTCGTCGACGTACATCTCGCCGAGCCCGAGCAGGTACTCGTCGCTCGGGCCGCCGGTCGCGTCGCGGGGCGTGCCCGGCACCTCGGCGAGCCAGGCGCGGTGCCGCTCGGCCAGCGCGAGCGCCTCCGCCCCGGTCGGATCCGCCCCGCTCGCCGCCACGGCGGTCCACGCGTCGGCGAGGTCCGCCTGCCGCCGCTGCCACTGCTCGCGGTCCTCCGCGCTCATCGAGCGCCACCAGCGGTCGCCGTCGGCGTACGCCGGAGCACCCCAGCGGCGCTCCACCTCCTCGCGGTGCTCCGCGTGGTCGAACCCGTCGAACATCTCCTCGGCCATCGGCCCGTTCCCTTCTCTCATCGTGGTGATCGTCCCGGCGACCGCTCGGATGCGGCGGTCGAGACGTCGGCGCTCCTCCTGGAGCACGTCGAGGTGCCGCTCGAGAGCGGCCACCGGCTCCGCGTCGCGCCGCAGGATCCGCCCGATCTCGGGCAGCCCGAGACCGAGGTCGCGCAGCAGCAGGATCCGCTGCAGCGTCACGAGCGCGGCGGCGTCGTAGTAGCGGTAGCCGTTCGCGCCCACCCGGCTCGGCGGCAGCAGCCCCTCGGCCCCGTAGTGCCGCAGCGTCCGGCTGGTCGTACCGGCCAGCCGCGCCACCTCGTGCACGGTCCACTCCTGCTCCACAGCGCCCTCCGTCTCCGCGTCGCCGGGGACTCCGGCGGCGATGGAAGCGACGGTACGGGTTGACGCGGCGTCAACGTCAAGCGGCGGGAACGGATCCGCTGGCGGGCGCCGATCCTGCGGGTTCCCACCCGGAGGACGAGCTCGGTCACCGGCACCGCGGCGATCGAGCAGCAGGCGGCGGGCACCACGGTCAGCAGCGCGACGACGGCGTCCGTCCCGTCGCCCGCGTCGGTCCACGCCGCGATCGAGACCACGATCCAGGCGATCGCGAGGATGCAGACCGTGGAGGCCGACCAGAGGACCGGCCAGGGCGCGCGACCCCGTCCCGCGGAGTAGGGGAGCCCGCCGACGGCCGCCGTCACGGCGGTCGCCAGGAGTGCTCGAGCGAGCGGGAGGAGCAGCTCGCCGGGGTCCCGGCCGGTGTCGAGGGAGGACAGGGCGAACAGGACCGAGGTCGTCGCGAGCGAGAGGACCCCGGCGACGGCGACGAGCGTCAGCAGGGTCCGGACCGCGACGCTCACCGGTCGCCTCCGGCGAGGAACGCGCCGCGCTCCTCCAGCAGCCGCCGCAGGTGCCGGTCGAGCACCAGCCGCTCCGCGATCCGCCCGAGGACGCCGAGCGGGGCGGAGTACTCGAGCCGGTCGATCATCACGGAGCCGGAGCCGGAGCCGGAGCCGGAGCCGGAGTCGGAGCCGTCGGGCTCGAAGCGGTGCTCGTGCCGGAAGGTCGCGAAGGGTCCGCGGGTCTGCTCGTCGACGAAGGAGTTCGGGGCGTCGAGCGCGGTGACGGTGCTGGTCAGTCGGAGCGGGACGCCGAAGTGCCGGGCGCTCCAGGTCACGAGCTCGCCGAGCCCGATCAGCCCGGTGGTCGTCCCGGACACCGCGCGCTCGCGAGCGCCGGCCTGCGAGCGCATGTGTAGATCGATGTCGCGCGCCCGGTCGAACATCTCGGCGGCCGGGCGGGCGGAGCGGGTCACGACCTGGAGGAGCACGGTGTCGATCCTGCCCGCCGCGCCTGCGGCCGGCCACGGACGCGCCGGTCCGCCCGCCTCACCAGCTCGTCACCACGGTCCGCGTGATCACCCACCCCTCGTCGCGGCGGACGAGGCGGCTCGTCAGCTGGAGCCGCCAGGTCGCGTGCAGGCGGCCGATGGTCGCCTCGGTGATGGTGCGGGAGGTGAGCACCGGGTGCGCGGCGCCGCCCGAGAGGGCGCTCTCGACGTGGTCGATCTCGTGGTACTCCTTGCGCGCCTCGTCGATGTCGGCGAGCCACTCCTCCCGCGACTGCACCAGGCCGGTCGGGTGCTCGATCACGAAGCGCTCGTCGAGCAGCGCCTCGAGCGCGGGCAGGTCCACCAGCTCCAGCGCGTCGAAGAGGGCGGCGTGCACCGCGGTCGGGCCGTCGTCCTCCAGCTCGTCGCCCGTGCCGGCGGTCCCGTCGTCGCTCATGCCGGCGGTCCCGTCGTCGCGCGGCGGACGAGCTGCGTCGGCAGCTGCACGTGCAGCGAGCGCGGCTCGCGCCCGGCCATCAGCGCGATCAGCATCTCGGCGGCGGTCGCTCCGAGCGTCTGCATCGGCTGGCGGACGGTGGTCAGCGGCGGATCGAAGCGAGCGGCCTCGGGCACGTCGTCGAAGCCGATCACCGACAGGTCGTGGGGCACGGCGAGGCCCAGGTGCGCGGCGGTCTCGATGATCGCCAGAGCCGAGACGTCGTTGGCGGCGAAGACCGCGGTCGGGCGGTCGGGCAGTGACAGGAGCGAGGAGGCGGGCCGCCGGGCGGTGTCGCGGTGGTAGTTGCCCACCCGCAGCAGGCGCTCGTCGAAGGCGATGCCGGCCTCCGCCAGCGCCGCCCGGTAGCCGGCCTCCCGCAGCCGCGCCGAGCGCAGGTCGCCGCGGCCCGCGACGAAGCCGATGCGGCGGTGCCCGAGGGCGACGAGGTGGCGGGTGGCGAGCAGGGCGCCGCCGAAGTTGTCGGACTCGACGGTCGGCAGGTCGGCGCGGCCGGTGTGCGGGTCCACGGCGACGAGCGGGATGTCGGAGGGCGCGCTCACCACGCTCGGCGTCACCATGATCGCCCCGTCGATGAGGGTGCCGCTGAGCCGGCTGAGCGAGCGCCGCTCCCAGCCCTCCTGCTCGCCCTCGTGGGAGCCGGAGTAGGCGAGCAGGTCGAACCGCGACTCCGCCAGCACCGACCCCACGCCCTTCAGGATCTCGGCGCTGAACGGCTCGAACCCCGCGACGAGCACGCCGATCACGCCCGTGCGCCGGGAGCGCATGCTGCTCGCGACGAGGCTCGACTCGTAGCCGAGCTCGCGCACGACCTCGAGCACGCGGGTGGCGGTGGAGGGGGCGATGCCGTAGCGGCCGTTCACGGCCTTGGACACCGTCGCCACCGAGACGCCGGCGGCAGCGGCGACGTCGTGGATGGTCGGTCGGGTGGTCATGTGGCCGACTGTAACCCGTGCTTCGAAAACCATTTCGAAAACGTTTGACCACTTTCGCAAGCACTGCGGACACTGACTCCACCCGCGAAGGCGGGAACCCCCACGGCGCCGGTGCACCAGGCGGCGCCCTCGATGAAGAGAACGGTTGGACGATGAAGTTCAGGAAGATCGCAGTGGCGACAGCAGCCCTGCTCGGCACGGTCGCGGCCCTCACCGGCTGCTCGGGCCAGGACTCGGGATCGAGCGACGGCACCGTCGCGATGACCCTCTGGCAGAACTCGACCACGGGCCCCGGCCAGGAGTTCTGGGACAAGACGATCGCGGACTTCGAGGCCGCGAACCCCGGAGTGACCATCGAGTCGCAGGCCATCCAGAACGAGGATCTCGACGGCAAGCTCCAGACGGCGCTCAACTCGGGCGACGCCCCCGACGTCTTCCTCCAGCGCGGAGGCGGCAAGCTCGCCGCCATGGTCGCGGGCGGACAGCTGAAGGACCTCACCGACGGCATCTCGGACCAGGCGCGCAGCGAGATCCCCGAGGGCTCGTTCTCGGCGAACACGCTCGACGACAAGGTCTGGGCGATGCCGGTCGCCGTCCTCCCGGGCGGCCTGTTCTACAGCCAGGACCTCTTCACGGCGGCGGGCGTCACCGAGACGCCGAAGACCATCGACGAGCTCGACTCGGCGATCACGAAGATCAAGGGCAGCGGAGCCCAGGCCGTCGCGCTCGGCGCGAAGGACGCCTGGCCCGCCGCGCACTGGTACTACTTCTTCGCGCTCCGCGAGTGCAGCGCCGATACCATGGCCGAGGCGGCCGACACCAAGGACTTCTCGGACGACTGCTGGGTCCGCGCGGGCGAGGACCTGCAGGACTTCTCGGCCACCGAGCCGTTCAACGAGGGCTTCCTCACCACCGCCGCCCAGCAGGGCGCGGGCAGCTCGGCCGGACTCCTCGCCAACCACCAGGCGTCGATGGAGCTCATGGGCGCGTGGAACCCCGGCGTGATCGCCTCCCTCACCCCCGACGAGAAGCCGCTGCCCGACCTGGGCTGGTTCCCCTTCCCCGAGATCGACGGCGGCGACGGCGAGGCCGGCGCGATCATGGGCGGCGTCGACGGCTACTCCTGCTCCGCGGGCGCTCCCGACGAGTGCGTCGACTTCCTCAACTACCTGGCCACCTCCGACGTGCAGAAGGAGTACTACGCGGCCTTCAACGCGCCCCCGGTGAACACCGTGGCGCAGGAGGCGGTCACCGAGCCGTACCTGCAGCAGATCCTCGAGGCCTACAACTCGGCCCCGTACGTCTCGCAGTGGCTCGACACCGTCTACGGCCTCAACGTCGGCAACGCGCTGAACGTCGGAGTCGTCGACCTGCTGGCCGGCAAGAGCGACCCCGAGCAGCTGGTCGAGGCCGTCAACGCCGCCGCGGCGAAGGCCTAGCCACCATGGCACTCCGCGAGAGCCCGCTCCTCGGAGTGGATGAGCCCCGCGGGACCGCGCGCACCGGAGGCGTCACCTCGACGCCTCCGGTGCGCCGGCGCCGCCGCAGCGTGGGCTGGGCGGGGCGCTTCGAGATCGCGCTCCTGGTCGGCCCGGCGCTGATCGTCTTCCTCGCCTTCGTGATCTTCCCGGTCGTGATGGCGGCCTACTACGGCTTCTTCAGCTGGCAGGGCTACGGAGTGCCGACGGACTTCGTCGGCTTCCGCAACTACCTGACGATCCTGCAGGACCCCACCTTCCACGACGCCCTCGCGCACAACGGCATCATCGTGGTGCTCTCGCTCGTGCTCCAGGGGCCGGTCGCGATCCTCCTGGCGCTGCTGCTGAACCGCAAGCTGCGCGGGCAGTCGATCATCCGCGTCCTGATCTTCGTGCCGTACGTGATCTCGGAGGTCGTCGTCGGCACCGGCTGGAGCCTGATGCTCCAGACCAGCGGCGCGGTCAACGGCCTGCTCGAGAAGGTCGGCCTCGGCGCGCTGAAGCAGGACTGGCTCTCGGATCCGGCGATCGCGATCTGGACGCTGATGCTGATCATCACGTGGAAGTACATCGGCTTCGCCGTGATCCTCTTCCTCGCGGGACTGCAGGGCATCCCCGAGGAGCTGTCCGAGGCCGCGGCCATCGACGGCGCCTCCTACTGGCAGGTGCAGCGGCGGATCACCCTGCCCCTGCTCGCGCCGACCCTGCGGATCTGGGCGTTCCTGTCGATCATCGGCGCACTGCAGCTGTTCGACCTCGTCTACATCATCTGGGGCCAGTACGTGTCCTCGACCGCGGGCACCTCGACCATGGCGATCTACCTGGTCACCAACGGCCGCAATGCCGGCAACTACGGGTACGGGAACGCCGTCGCGGTGGTCCTGTTCCTGATCTCGCTCGTGGTGGCGCTGCTCTACCAGCGCTTCGTGCTCCGGCGCGACACGGCGGGCGCACTGACGGGAGACAAGCGATGACCGGCACGACGATGACGGCCCCGCCTATCACTCCGGAGACCCCTCGGCCTCTCGCGGCGAAGCGGCGCCGGCAGCCCCTGGGCCGCGGCACCACGATCGCCTACGTCGTGGCGATCGTCGTGATCGCGCTGATGCTCGCCCCGGTGGCGTACATCATCCTCGGCGGCTTCCGCACGAACGCGCAGATCACCACCGACCCGGCGGGCCTGCCCTCGCCGTGGAACGTGCAGAACTACCTCGACGTGATCACCGGCGGAGTCTTCTGGCAGGAGGTCGGCAACTCCACCATCGCCGGCCTCGCGACGACGCTCGGCGTGGTCGTGCTCGGCCTGATGGCGAGCTACGTCCTGGCCCGCTACGACTTCACCGGACGCGGCGTGTTCTACGCGCTCTTCGCCGCCGGCCTGATGTTCCCGATGACCGTGGCGATCACTCCTCTCTACCTGGTGATCAAGAGCCTCGGCCTGATGAACTCGCTCGCCGGAGTGGTGCTGCCGCAGATCGCGTTCGGCCTGCCGACCACGATCATCATCCTGGTGCCGTTCCTCCGCGCGATCCCGGACGAGATCCAGGAGGCGGCCTTCATCGACGGCTGCAGCCGGATCGGCTTCTTCTTCCGGATGGTCGTGCGCCTGGCGATGCCCGGCGTGATCACCACGGGGATCCTCGCGTTCATCGCGAGCTGGAACAGCTACCTGCTGCCCCTGTTCATCCTCAACAACGAGTCCACCTTCACGCTCCCGCTCGGAGTCCAGGCGTTCTCGTCGCAGTACTCGGTCGACACGGCGAAGGTGCTCGCCTTCGTGTCGCTGTCGATGATCCCGGCGCTGATCTTCTTCAGCGTCTTCGAGCGCCGCATCGTCGGCGGGCTGACGGGGGCGGTGAAGGGATGAGCGGATCGCTCCGCCCGTCCGCCGCGTCCCCCGTCCCGTCCGCACCCGTCGCCCCACCCGCAGAGAGGGTCGCACCGTGACCGCACCGCACGCACCAGAGGACCCACAGGCTCCGTCCGCCCGCACCACCGAGCTGCTGGGCCGGATGACGCTGGAGGAGAAGCTCTCCCAGCTGGTCGGCTACTGGGTCGACCAGGGCGGCGAGGTCGTCGCCCCGCTCGCCGGCGAGATGGCCACCTCGACCGGGTACGCCGAGGCGACCCGCGAGGGGATCGGCCAGCTGACCCGCGTCTACGGCACGCGCCCCGTCGATCCGCTCGAGCGCGCTCAGTGGCTGTGGGCGGAGCAGCGCCGGCTCGTCGAGGAGACGCGGCTGGGCATCCCGGCGATCGTCCACGAGGAGTGCCTGACCGGGCTCGCCGCCTGGCAGGCCGCGACGTTCCCGACTCCGCTCGCCTGGGGAGCCTCGTTCGACCCGGAGCTCGTGGCCGAGCTCGGCGCCGTGATCGGCGGCTCGATGCGCGAGCTCGGGATCCACCAGGGCCTGGCGCCCGTGCTCGACGTGATCCGCGACCCCCGCTGGGGCCGGGTCGACGAGTGCATCGCCGAGGACCCGTACGTCGTCGGCACGATCGGCACCGCGTACGTGCAGGGGCTGCAGTCCACCGGCGTCGACGCGACGCTGAAGCACTTCATCGGCTACTCCGCCTCCCGCGGCGGCCGCAACCACGCGCCGGTGCACGCCGGACCGCGCGAGATCGCGGACGTGCTGCTGCCGCCGTTCGAGATGGCGATCCGCGACGGGGGCGCCCGCTCGGTGATGAACTCCTACGCCGAGATCGACGGGGACCCGGTCGGAGCGACGCCCGCCTACCTCACGGGCGTGCTGCGCGAGCGCTGGGGCTTCGACGGCGTGGTCGTCGCCGACTACTTCTCCGTCGCGTTCCTCCACCTCATGCACGCGGTCGCCGCCGACCTGGGCGAGGCGGCCGAGCTGGCGCTCGCCGCGGGGATCGACGTGGAGCTGCCCACGGGCGATGCGTTCCTCGCTCCGCTGGCCGCGCGCATCCGGGCCGGGGAGGCCGACGAGGCGCTCGTCGACCGGGCCGTGCTGCGGGTGCTCGCGCAGAAGGAGCGTCTCGGCCTGCTCGACGCGCGCTTCGACGACGCCCCCGAGTCGATCGACCTCGACTCGCCGGCCCACCGCGACATCGCCCGCCGCCTGGCCGAGGAGTCGGTGGTGCTGCTCGCCAACGACGGCGTCCTGCCGCTCGCTGCGCCGCACCGCCTCGCGCTGATCGGCCCCAACGCCGACAGCGCGCCCGCGCTCATGGGCTGCTACTCCTTCGCCAACCACGTGCTGGCGCACCACCCGGGCGTGCCGCTGGGCTTCGAGATCCCGACGGTCGCGGACGCGCTGACCGACGAGTTCGGCTCGGCCGAGCTGCTGCTCGCCGAGGGCTGCTCGGTCGAGGGGGACGACGACTCCGGGATCGCCGAGGCGGTCCGGGCGGCCGCCGACTCCGATGTGGCGATCGTGGTCGTCGGCGACCGGGCGGGCCTGTTCGGCCGCGGCACGGTCGGCGAGGGCAACGACGTCGAGAGCCTCGAGCTCCCGGGCCGCCAGCGCGAGCTGGTCGAGGCGGTCGTGGCGACCGGGACTCCGGTCGTGCTCGTGCTGCTGACCGGCCGCCCCTACGCCGTGGGCTGGGCGCTCGACGGGCCGTCGGCTCCCGCCGCCGTGCTGCAGGCGTTCTTCCCGGGGGAGGAGGGCGCCGGCGCGATCGCGGGCGTCGTCTCGGGACGGGTCGATCCCTCCGGCCACCTGCCGGTCTCGCTGCCGCGCTCGGCCGGGGCGCAGCCGTTCTCGTACCTGCACCCGATCCTCGGCGGGCCGTCGGACGTGACCTCCGCCGACAGCACGCCGGTGCGCCCGTTCGGCCACGGCCTCTCGTACACGGCCTTCGCCCGGACGGAGCTGGCGGTCGAGGAGTCCGCCCCGACGGACGGCTCCTTCACGGCGACCGTGCGCGTCCGCAACACGGGCGGGCGGGCGGGCATCGACCTGGTGCAGCTGTACGCCCGCGACGTGTTCGCGAGCGTGACCCGGCCGGTGGCGCAGCTGCTCGGCTACGCGCGGGTCGCGCTCGAGCCCGGCGAGGAGGCGGAGGTCCGCTTCGAGGTCCCGGCCGCGCGCCTGGCCTTCACCGGACGCGAGGGCGTGCGGATCGTCGAGCCCGGCCGCGTCGAGCTGTGGGTGGGCCCGGACTGCGCGACGCGCGAGACGGAGGCGGCGCTCGAGCTGGTCGGCCCGGCCGCCGCTGTCGACGCCTCCTCGCAGCGCCTCGTCGGCACGCGGGTCCAGCGGGCGGGAGCGGGCGTCCCGGCCTGACCCCGTCCACAACGCAGGAAGGATCGCCTCGGCGGCCCGTGGATCCGCGGATCCCGGTGCTCGCGGGGCGCTACTTTCTGCGGTCTGAGCACGGCGCGGCTCCGGCACCGCTCTGGCGCGGCTCGGACGGGCGCGGCAGGCTGGGGGGATGAGCGACGACGCGAAGCAGACCCTCCTCCGCTATCTGCAGGAGGGGCGCGACGCCCTGCTGCAGAAGCTCGACGGGCTCGACGAGTACGACGTGCGGCGGCCGCTGGTTTCGACGGGCACGAACCTGCTCGGCCTGGTGAAGCACGTGGCGGGCACCGAGGCGGGCTACCTCGGCGCCGTGTTCGGGCGGCCGTTCTCGGAGCCGATGCCGTGGATGGAGGACGAGTCGGAGCCGAACTCGGACATGTGGGCGACGGCCGACGAGTCCCTGGCCGACGTCGTCGCGCTGTACCGCCGCGTGTGGGCCCACTCCGACGCGACGGTCGTGGCCCTCCCGCTCGACGCTCCCGGGCAGGTCCCCTGGTGGACGAACCGCGACGTGACGCTGCACCGGATCCTCGTCCACATCACCGCGGAGACGCACCGGCACGCCGGCCACGCCGACATCGTCCGCGAGCTGATCGACGGGCGGGTCGGGCTCCGGACGCCCGGCGACAACCTCCCGCCGGTGCCGGAGGAGTGGTGGCCGGAGTACCGGGAGCGCCTCGAGTCGCTGGCGCGCGCCGTCCGCGACCGGGGCTGACGTGCCGGCGTCCGTCGGCATCGCGGTCACGCCTGCGCGCGCGGCGCGGCTGCTCGACGACCTCGATCCCGCGACGGAGGCGGC
>NZ_PSWK01000059.1:0-4786 GCF_002932735.1 Rathayibacter sp. AY1B7 | reverse complement strand
TTCCACGCGTGTGACCGGAGGGTCGAGGGGGAACCCCCCTCGACCCTCCGGTCACGCGCGTGGAACGGCCACGCGCGCTCGAGCGGTAGTCAGCGGCGAGGACGCGGCTTGTACTTCTTCCCCGCCCGGATGTTCCGGTTCTCGATCACCCCGACCACCGCCAAGCCGGCGGCCACCGCGACGATCAGCACCCACCCGAGCACGTTGAACCACTCACCGGTGAACGCCGCATAGGTCTGCTCGCCGGCGATCGCGAAGAGCATGAACGACAGCCCGAACCAGACCATGCCGTTGCTGATCAGTGCAGCACGCGCGAGCTTGGTCCGAGGCTTCGACATGCGCCCACCCTCCCACCGGACCCTGGACGTGTCCACGGGGCCGTGGCGGTTCTAGGGTGAGCGCATGAGCATCCCGACGCCCCGCGAGTTGCTGGCCGTTCACGTCGCCGTCGACCCCTCCGGGATCACCGCGACCTTCACCCTGGGCGACCCGATCGGGCCGGGGCAGCCGGCGGAGTGGTTCACCTACGGCATCGAGCTCACCGGCGCCGATGGCGCCCTGGTGAAGCACTTCGGCGTCCGCCTCTCCGACAAGGAAACGAAGGCGTTCGTCTTCGAGTTCGAGAGCGCCACCCAGGCCAACTACGACGCCACCCACGTCACCGACCGCGGCGCCTCCCTCGTCGCCCGGTTCCCGGACTCCTCACTCGGCGTCGGCACGATCCGCTCCGTCACGGGATTTGCCACCATCGAGGGCGAGGACGTCGCCGCCGGCGTCCCCGTCCAGCTCCTGCGGTAGATGATCTGACCGTAGACGCCGGCGATCGGGACTCGCTCTATTCGCAGATGCTGTCCGCGAGCTTCACGTAGCCACCCCATGCGCGGAAGACGTCGAACTTCGTCGGCTCGCCTACCGGCAGCTTCTCCCGCGCGGACACCGCAGTGTCGTACAAGACCTGCGAGTCGCCCTCGCTCATCGTCGGATAGCACTGCTCCGTGACGGCAGTAGGGATCTGCGAGGACAGGAGAGTCATCTCCTCGGCCGTGCCGCCTTCGACGGCGGCGTCCCACTGCATGATCAGCGAGCTCAGGGGCGCCAGCGTCGCAGTCGGCTCAGGGGTCACGGTCGCGGACGCAGCAGTCGACGGAGCCGGCTCCGCAGCACTGCAACCGGCGAGGACGACGATCAACGATCCGGCCAGGGCGCCGACGAAGTGGAACTTCTGCATCGCACGAGCCTAGGTGCGCAGCCCTGCCCTCGATGGTCCCGCCGCACCGCAGCCGGCGTGCCCGTCCGGCCGCTCAGGTAGGCCCGCACAGAGCGGCCAGCCCCTGCCCGAGGGCACACAAAAGAGGCCACCTCCATATGGGGCGACCTCATGTGCTATGTTAGAAGGTGCTAAGCGATCTGCTGAGCAACTTTCACACGCCGGATGTTCGCGCATCCGTCGCAAGAAGCGCTGGGAGCGCTGTGTGTTGGTAGTCCGCCCCTCCCAATCGAGAGGAAGTACCGTTTTTGACGTACGAGCTACTTTATAACGCATTTAGACACCGGGCAACCGCGTTAGCGCAATCTCACACCCGAATCCCCAGGAGCGACCAAAAATGTCGAAGCCCGGACGGGATGTCGACCAGTGGATCGGGAGGGTCGCCGGCGTAGCCGGGATCCTCGTTTCGATCGCCAAGCTGGTCGAGGTCCTGACGCCCTACCTCTGAGGTAGGGGCTACCCCATGAGGGGGTAGCAGGGTGCCGTTCCCGGTGGCGGCACCCCATCTTCACCCCGGCAGGGTCGTGCTCTGCCGGGGTGAGGGGGTTCGCCAGGGTTCACGTCGCCGGCTAGTCGCTGTGTTTCCTCGCGGCGCGAAGGATCCGAGCGACCTCCGGCGTCATCGAATAGCGCTGCTGCTCCCAGTCCCAGATGTAGTACCCGGGCCCACCCGAGGGCGTGCGGTAGCGAGGCAGCCCGGCGCGACCAGCCGCCTTGCCCACTCCGCCGAGCACCCCGGCGACTTTCGACTTCCCACCCGGGTGCCCGTACCGCGTAGCCAGCTCGTCGGGCGTCCAGCTCTGCGTCTCACCCGACTCGTTCTCCGTCATTCTGTCGAGGAGTCGGCGTCCCTCGAACGAGAGCATCCCCCAGAACCGCGTCGCGAGCTCGTCGGCGTCGTCTCCGAGTACCCAGGCCGGGACAGTGCCGGAAGGCAGCCGCACGGGCGCGTCCGGCTCAGCGGTATCTGCGATGAACTCACCGAAGCGGATGTAAAACTCCTCGACCCGCTGCGGCGGGACGTGGACAGTAACTGGGATCATGACTTCTCCAAGGTAGGTTGCAAGGTAGCTTGTACCTAAGCATCCACCGCAGCTGCTCGAAAGTCAACCTCCCTCGCAAGGGAGGTTGTGTGATCGAGGCGCTATCTAGGGATGGCGCGTTTTCCGCCCTCACTGGTCCGCGACCAGTGCAGCGCCGACCACCGGCACGCTGCCCGAACGTCAGTTGAGCCGGACGCTGCTGCATAGCTCGCCGTCTCTCCACGTCTCGAGTAACCACCGATCGGGTCCGGGTGAGGTGCCCACTGCTTCCCGTGCCGCTTCCCGTGCCCGCTCTGCGCAGCTGTAGACCCCAATGACGTCCGAAGCATCGGCCCAGAAGGCGCTCCGCAGAAGTAGGTAGTGCTCGCTCTCGACGCTGATCCTCACACCTCGGATCCTCGCCGGTCGCAGGACGCCGCAGGTGATCTGGCACGAAGTGCCACGCCGGTGGCGCGGCTCCGGTCAGCGGATCTCGTAGGGGGCGCGGCTCAGACCCAGCGGCGTCTTAGCCAGGGGAGGGCGAGGGGATCTACGTGGAGCCGAACATCTGGGTTCAACACTGCTGACTCGACGGTTGCGGCTCTCGGCCGCGCTGTGCGTCGCGGCCGAGAGCAGGGCGACACCGGCGGCCCCCCGCCGGTCTGTCGCGTGCGGCGTCAGCGAAGTCCCCACTTCTCGACCGCACCACCACTTTAGACACCGAGTGCCAACGCGACGACGCTCAGGGGAGCTGGTCGAGCAGATGCGGTCCGTTGTTGCGGACGCTGTTCACGTCGCGGGACACCTCGTAGTGCTAGAGGTCGTGCGCGACCGCGTACGACTCCCGGTCGAGCAGCTGCATCAGAGCGTCGACGTCGAGGTGCCCGCCGAGCCAGTCGTCGTAACCGTCCGGCGTGATGCACGCCGGCATCCGGTCGTGAACCTCACCCGGCGCCACATGCGAGTCGCGGGTGATGATCGCCGTCGACAGCCGCCACTTCTCCGGATCGTCCTCCGCCTTCGACGGATCCGGCCACGCCGACACGATCCCGGCCATGGCGAGGGCCGCGTCGGGCTCGTAGATGAAGTGCGGCTGCTTCCCCGTCTCCGTGACCGTCCACTCGTAGTAGCCGGCCGCCGGGATCAGCACCCGCGACGTCGCGAACGCCTTCCGGAACATGGGCGAGCTCGCGACCGTCTCGATCCGCGCGTTGATCGGCTGCGGCCGCTGCTTCTTGAAGTCCTTCGCCCACACCGGCACGAACCCCCAATGCACCATCGGCGCCGACCGCTCTCCGTCGCGCTCTCGTACGACGGTCACCGGCGACGTCGGCGCCACGTTGTAGTTCGGTCGCAAACCACCGAAGTCAGCCGAAACGAGATCCGGCAGCAGAGCCGCCGTGGAGTCCTTGACAACGAAACGACCACACATGCGCTCAGCCTCTCCTACTTCTCCTTCGGTAGCAGGGCGCCACTTCCGGCGGCGGCATCGAATCTCATCGCCTCGTCGAAGATCGCTCCACTCGAGGATGGGAGCGATGTCGGGGCACGAGAATCAGGCGATGTAGGCCGCGATCATGCCGACAAGTCCACCCACAACACCGACCCCCGCTGCGAGGAACGCCAGTCCCTTCCCGAGCCGATCGGCTGGCTTCAGTTCCTCCGTGTCGTGCGCGAGGAATCGGAATATCGCCCCCTCAGTAGCCACGAGGGACGCTATGAATCCCAAGCCTGCCAAGTACGCGGGCACGTTCCTCGTCACAAAGAGCAGGACGATCAGGGCCACCGTCAGGGCAATGACTGCGAGCCTCGTGACCTTGAAGACCCCTTCGCCACTTTTCCCGACCCATCTTTTGACGCGGGTCTGCGCCGTAGTCAGCGATGGGGCCTCTGCGGGAGCTGGCATGTTCCTGCTGTCGTTTTCGTTACTGACGACGCCAGCGTCGCCGTTCGCGTCCCGCGTGAGCTCGGGGTCATTCGCACTGCCTCGTTCGTTCGTCACAGCATCAGTATCTCGTGCTGATCGTTCATGTGATGCCAACGCAAGTTGCGCCCGCCAGTGCGGGCCCGACTCAGGCGGGTAGCTCGACTGACGAACTGTGCAGATGCGCCAGGACTGTCCGTATGGGGATCGCTGGCCGGGCGTCTGGGAGGATCAGCGCATGCTGCCGGATGCATAGCTTGCCGCAGCGCTCGAGGCTGTCGGGGTGCGGCGGCGGTGCTCGACGTCGACGTTGGGTAGCTTCGGGACATGGATGAACCCACTGAGCCGTCCACGCGTGGGTGGCGTATCGATCTCAACGAGCCGCCGAGGCTTCTGTCAGGCGAAGCGGAGGCAGCTCTCGTGCACGTGTCGGAGGAGAGTGCACTTCTTCGTAACCAGCCCTCGGGATCCAGCGGGAGGGAGAGGGTCGTTTCTGCTGCGCGCTCCGCTGTTCTTCTCGGTGCCAACGAGGACGAGCTCGCCGTCGCGATGGGTTTCACGCTCGAGGCCGTT
>NZ_PSWK01000058.1:0-5001 GCF_002932735.1 Rathayibacter sp. AY1B7 | reverse complement strand
CTGCGCGAGGCCGGCCACGAGGTCACGATCGACGCTGACGAGACGTTCCGGCCCACTGCCGAGGTCGAGGCGGACAAGACCGAGCGCCAGGCCGCCCGCGTCGATGCGCTCGACGCGAAGGCCGACCGGCGCGCCGCGGACGCCGACACCGCCGACGCGGCCGCGCGCCGCGCGTTCGACCGGCTCCCGGAAGGTGGCGAGCCGATCAAGATCGGCCACCACTCCGAGACGCGGCACCGCAACGCGATCGAGAAGGCCCACAACGCGATGGGCCGCAGCGTCGAGGCCGACCGCGAGGCCACCCGCGCCCGCGCCCGCGCCGATGTCGCCGCCGGGACCACCGAATCCCGCTACGCGCCGGGAATGGTTGCCCGCCGCATCGACCGGCTCGATACCGAGATTCGCGGGTGCACGCGGAAGATCGAGGGCAGCTCGCACAACTTCGGTGGCGGCTACATCGAGACGACCGCCCCCGCGACCGGCGCCTACCGGGAGCGGCTGCTCACCCAGCGCGCGCAGCTCGAAGACCAGCGCGACTACTGGACCGCCGTCCGCGAGGCGCAGGCCGCCGCCGGACAGGTCACGATCCACAGCCGCGACACGATCGCCAAGGGCGACATGATCAAGCACCGCTTCGGCTGGCACGTCGTTACCCGCGTGAACCCCAAGAGCGTGACCGTCGCGCTCGACTGGAACGACGGAACCCGCCCCTACAAAGTCGCCTACGCCGACGTGCAGGGACACCACACCGCCGCCGAGGTCGAGGCAGCCCGAGCCGCCGCCACCGAGACGGCCGCCGCGAGCTGAACGGGCGAGGGCTACCTACCTATATAGGTAGGTAGCCCGTGAGGGGCGGGCCCCTCACGCTCCCCGGGGAGCCCGTTCCGGGAGGTGCGAGCTGCGCTCGTGCAGCGGCGACGGAGCACCGCCTAGAGGTCGCCCGGCTGCGCCGGCCGCCGTTGGTCGCCCTACGGGCTCACACCCTTTTTTGCCGTGAAGCCTTCGGCGGCTCCCTCCGCTTCGCTGCGGTCGTAGCTACCTACGGGCTCCGTTCAAGTGGCTGCGCCACCGGCTCCTCCGAGACTTTCGGCACGCGGTCGCTGCGCTCCCTCACATCGCGCCGAAACTCTCTCCACCGCCGCCCTGCGGGTTGCACTGCGCCCTCCGGTTGCTCAGGCGGAGAACCGCCTTCCTTACCGTTATTTCCGTGGATCCGGGGCAGTTGTAGGCTCCGGAACGCGCCAGGGGTCCCGGGTATGGCTGACCGCCTTCAGCCGACTGATGGCACGCCGTGATTAGCCGCCCGGGATCCCGCAACGGCAGGACCGCTCATTGAGAAACGCGACCAGATCGCCCCGTAAGGACATGCCGGCACGGTCGTTCACGGCGCACCGCACCCCTCAACGGAAGGACCCTGCATGCCACAACTCTGGGCCGGTATCGACGCCGGCAAGACCGAACACCACTGCGTCGTCATCGACACCAACGGAACCAAGCTGCTCTCGCAACGGTTCAAGAACCGAGAAACGGCGATCCTGACCCTGATGGGCGACGTCGCCTCCTTGCCGGGTGGCACCGACGTCGCGTGGGCGACGGACCTCAACCACGGCGGAACGGGGCTGCTGCAGACGCTGCTCAGCTCCCACGCGCAGCCGCTGTTCTACATCTCGGGCCGGGTCGTTCATCATGCCTCGGGCGCCTACCGAGGCGAGGCAAAGACGGACGCGAAGGACGCGGTCATCATCGCCGACCAGGCCCGGACCCGACGAGACGTGACGCTGATGCGGCAGGCCGACGACGTCACCGCGGAGCTGCGCCTGCTCTCAGCCCGGCGCGAGGACCTGGTGCACGACCGCACCCGCGCCGTAAATCGGCTACGCGCCATCCTGGTCCACTACTTCCCGTCACTCGAGGGAGCGTTCAACTACGCGACGACCAGGGGACCTCTGGTGCTGCTCACCCGGTACGCGACGCCGTCCGCGATCAGGCGGACGGGGGAGAGCCGTCTGGCGTCGTGGTTGAAGGGGCAGGGCTGTTGGAAGTCCGCGGCCGTCGCTAAGACGGCGGTGGAAGCCGCGCGCGAGCAGACCTCGGTCGTCGCGGGGGAGGATGCCGCGGCCCGGCTGGTGAGCCGGTCCGCCCGCGATCTGCTCCGCATCCGCGACGAACTCGCCGAGCTCGAGGCCGAGATCGACGCCGTTCTACAGGACAGCAGTTCTGCGGATCTGCTCGTGTCGCTCCCCGGATTTGGGCGCAGGCTCGCCGCGGACTTCCTCGCCGCAACCGGTACTGACCTCGCCGCATTCGAGACGCCCGACCGGCTGGCCAGCTTCGCGGGCCTCGCTCCCGTGCCGCGCGACTCCGGGAAGATCTCCGGCAACCACCACCGGCCACGGCGCTACGACCGGCGGCTGTTGAACGCCTGCTTCCAAGCGGCGTTCATCGCGTCGAGGAACTGCCCGGTCTCTCGCTCGTTCTACGAGCGAAAACGTGGCGAGGGCAAGTCGCACAAGCAGGCACTGATCGCACTCGCCCGACGCCGCATCAACGTCATCTGGGCAATTTTCCGCGACCAGACCAGCTATCACCCCACAGGCGCAGAGCCCGCCGCGTTCGCGTCAGGGACGATCGCAGATGGGTCGGCGGCTCGTGGTCTCGGTGCTGGCGGGAATCCGTGGGAGGGCATCGGCAACCGTCACTCGTGGTGAACCACCTCGCTGCGGGGTAATCCTGGTCAGGGATTCTGCGCGCGATCGACGCGCGCGACAATCGCGCGCAGTGCTTCGACTTCGATGCTGAGGGCGGCGGTGCCCTGAGGAGTGAGAGCGACCCAGTTCTTGGCTCGGCGGCCGTCGTAGCCCCGTCGTGTGGTGATGTGACCGGCCCTGAGTAGGACTTCGAGGTGTCGTCCAAGGTTGCCGTCGGTGAGGTCGAGGGTGGTGCGCAGGAACCGGAAGTCGGCTTCGCCGGCCTCGTGAAGGATGGTCAAAATCGCAAGACGCGTTCGTTGGTGGACGGCATCGTCCAAGGACGCGAACTCGTCGTCGGTCGACTCCTCAGCGCCTGGTGCCACGGGCACGTCCCGTCTCCTGCCGGAAAGTGTTGATACCCAGAACGACGAGGGTGATGCCGGCGATCGTGAGAACGACGCCATCGATTGACAGAGGCGTGGAACCGTAGGAAGCACCCAGGATCAACCCGCTCTCGGGGGCAGCGTCCTGCAAGAAGCTGTTGAAGAGGAAGGGGGAAACTACTGCCACCCCGAGGCCAGCAAGCCACTGGCTGCGATTTTCGAGTCGCCAACCGATCGCGAACAGGAGCACCCCGACAAGAAACGCCGGACCGACGAACTCAACAAGAAAGGCCGGACCGGCGAACATCGTGGGCAAAAACGTCAAGATCGAGATTGCGGCGATGACGGCCGCGATCGGCCCCATGCGCTCGCGCCCCATTCCCACACCTGCGTGAGCAGCAGTAGCCCTCAGCACGATCCAGAGAGCGATGCTCGTGAAGGCAGGAATCAGGAAGCCGACGGTGAACAGCGTCGAACCGGCCAGGGGCAGCAGTCCGGCTGTTACCACTCCGACGCCGGAGACGATCAGCGGAAGTGATGACACGTGCCGCGCGTCTCGGACCCGTTCTTCTAAGGGCGTGCGAGTCAGCGACATGATGCTCCGATCACTCTGTGGTGTAGAGCAACTGTACTCTGCCTTGCAGAGCGGTCGCTAGGACGTCCAGCGTCGGGACCGTTTCGAGCGGCCGCAATTCCGCGCATCAGATCGCGAACAAGCGGACGCCGACCTCAGGCCGGCGCGGTGTCGTGCGCTGCGCGAATTTTTGCCTGGAAGCCTTCGGCAGCGTACGGGCCTCCGGCGTCCACGCAAGCCGCTGCGCGGCCGGCTCCTCCGAGCTTCTCGGCACGCGGTCGCTGCGCTCCCTCACATCGCGCCGACAACCTCTCCTCCTCCGCCCTCCGGGTTGCGCTCCCACCTCCGACCCTGCTCGGCACTACGTGCCTTCCAGGCAAAAAAACGCTGGGAGAGAAGGAAGAACAACCGAGCCAGACCACCCCCGCTGGCTTGACAAACCTGATTGAGAATCACGGCAAAAAACGATGAGGAAGAGGAAGAACATGCAGCAGATCATCACCGTCAGCACCTTCGTCCCGGCCGCGAACGAGGACGGGATACAGAGCCAGTTGCGCCGGATCGCCGAGCGCGACGTCGACCTCTCAGGTCTGGCACGCAACGGGTGGGCGCTGGCACACATCGCCACGATCCCCGGCCCCGAGGGCGTCATGTTCGTGGACACCCTCACCCGCACCGAATCCTGACCCGCACCACCACCGAGGAGCAAACGCCATGTCCGACACCATCACCACCAGCCCCGCGGCCGAGGAGCCGACCCTCCTCGACGCGGTGGCCGAGTTCGCTTCCGTGTTCTCCCACGGAGACACCGCCGACGACCTGGCAGTCCGACTCAGCTGCGCCGAGGTCGACGCTCTGGCCGGACTCCTGCGAGCATTCGGACGAGATGAGGCCGCGGACCTGTGGATCGCGGAGCACGCGAGCGACGACGACGAGGGCGACGCCCACACCCCGGAAGGAACCCACCGATGAGCGAGCAGCAGCAGACCACGCCCGACCCGGCGGCGACCTACCAGGCGGCCGTCGCGGCCTTCGCGGCCACGCTCTCCGACCCGGCCGTCACGGAAGCGATCGCTCCGACGCTGCCGTGCTGGCGCGCGACGGGCATCATCGACCTCCTCACCCAGGCCGGACACACCGACGCCGCCGAGAAGTGGGCCGAGCTGCACGCCTGGTCCCCGGTCAACGACGAGCACGACCCGCATCGCGGCGACCGGTGGGACGACTGATGCTCACCGTCTACTCGAAGCCGTCGTGCGTGCAGTGCACCATGACCTACCGGGTGCTCGAGAAGAAGGGCATCGAGTACACCACCGTCGACATCACCACCAACCCCGCAGCGCTCGCGTACGTC
>NZ_PSWK01000057.1:0-5014 GCF_002932735.1 Rathayibacter sp. AY1B7 | reverse complement strand
GCGTCCCGCCCCCTCGGATGCGCCTCCAGCTGCAGCTGCGCGACCGGACCTGTCGGTTCCCCGGCTGCACCCGCTCGTCCTCGACGGCCGAGGCCGACCCCACCGCCCCCGGCTCCGCCGGACGCTCCGCTCCCGCCGTCTCAGGCCGTGAGTCCGCCGAACAGCAGTGACACCGTCATCGCGATGATGACCGAGTCGAAGGCGGACGCGATGACGACGTTCGTGCGCACCAGGCGCCAGCCCTCTCTCGAGCGGATCTCGGCCGAGACCGTGGCCGCCGTCGTGGACAGCAGGAGCGCGAGGGTCGCGTCGTCACTGAAGTGCGGCGCCTCCTCGAAGGCGAAGCGCACCTGCGACCGCCGGGGCGACCGCGACTCGAGGCGCAGGCAGGCCTGTGCGACCGAGAGGACCATCAGCACCCACGAGCTCGCGACGGCGAGCAGGGCGGCGGCGATGGAGAGGGGCTCGCTGCGGGACTCCGTCCTCTGCGCGATCGCCACCGTGACCACGATCGCCGGCACCGCCGCCGGCAGCGTCGTGCCGGTCGCCCCGGTCGCTCCCGCCATCCGCGAGAGGAGGCGCCGCTCGCCGCGCGCCTCCTCCTCGGCGGTGCTCCGCAGCGCCTGCTCGTCGAGGCGCGAGGAGGAGGCGGCGCTCCGCAGCGCCTGCTCGTCGAGGCGCGAGTACGAGGCGGCGCTCCAGCCCACGGAGAGGGCGGTGGAGAGCGGCCGGCCGAGCAGGTACACCGGAACGAGGGTCGCCGTCGTATCGACGGCCCCGTCGCCCGGAGCGGGTGTCCCCCTCGCCAGGACGAGCAGCACCACCACGATCGTGACCAGGAGGCTCACGCTCACCCGGAACAGATCGGAGCGGGATCGTCTGCGCGCGGTCATCGCCGCCCTCCCCGGCAGGGGCCCGGAGCGCGCCCCGAACAAAATCCACGCCGTTCCGTCCTGCCGCGTCCCGTGCGTTACCAGGCCATTCGTTGCAACCAACAACAAATCCCCTGAGCACCCGGCAGAATGGACCCATGACCTCACGGAGCAACTGGGCGGGCACCTACGAGTACCGCGCCGCCGCCATCATCGAGCCGGAGTCCGTCGAGGAGGTGCAGCGCCTCGTCCGCGAGAACGAGCGCGTCCGCGCCCTCGGCAGCCGCCACTCCTTCAACTCCCTGCCCGACACCCCCGGCGCACTGCTGCACCTGGGGCGCCTCGCCTCCGACCCCGTGATCGACGCCGAGGCGAGCACCGTCACCGTCGGCGGCGCCACCCGCTACGGCGTCGTCGCCGCGCACCTGCACAGCAACGGCTACGCCCTGCACAACATGGGCTCGCTCCCGCACATCTCGGTCGCCGGCGCCATCGCGACCGGCACCCACGGTTCGGGCGACCGCAACGCGAACCTCTCCTCCGCCGTCTCTGCCCTCGAGCTCGTCACCGCCGACGGCTCGCTGCGCACGATCCGCCGCGGGGAGCCGGGCTTCGAGGGCGTCGTCGTCGGCCTCGGCGCCTTCGGCATCGTCACCCGCGTGACCCTCGACATCCAGCCGACCTTCGACGTCCGCCAGGACGCGTTCGTCGACCTGCCCTGGGAGCGCGTGCTCGACGACTTCGACGCGATCACCTCCTCCGCCTACAGCGTCAGCCTCATGACCCACTGGTCCTCGCCGACGGTGGAGCAACTGTGGCTGAAGACCAAGGTGGCGGCGGGATCCGTCGCCGACGTCGACGCGACGCACCTGGGCGCGGTCGCCGCCTCCGCGAGCCTCTTCGCCGTCTCGGAGGGTGTCGACTCCAACCTGAACCCGTTCGGCGGCTCCGTCGGACCGTGGTCCGAGCGCCTGCCGCACTTCCGCCTCGACCGCGAGCCGAGCGCGGGCGACGAGATCCAGAGCGAGTACATGGTGCCGCGCGCGAACGTCCGCGAGGCGATCGTGGCGCTGCGCGCGATCGGCGAGCGGATCGACGACGTCCTGCTCATCACGGAGCTGCGGACCATGGCGGGCGACGACCAGTGGCTCTCCCCCGCCGGAGGCCGCGACAGCGTCGGCGTGCACTTCACCTTCAAGAAGGACCGCGCCGGCGTCGACGCCGTGCTCCCCGCCGTCGAGGGCGCGCTGCTGCCGCTCGGCGCCCGGCCGCACTGGGGCAAGCACTTCCTCGCCGGAGCCGACGAGATCGCGCCGCTCTACCCGCACCTCGAGGAGTGGCGCACCCTCCGCTCCGAGTGGGACCCCTCGGGCCGCTTCGCGAGCGACTTCCTCCGCGACCGCCTGCTCGGCTGAGCGGCACCCGCCCCGCGGAACCAGGCAGGTTCCGCGGGACGGGGCTCACAGGACGCAGCACAGGACGGGGTTCACAGGACGCAGCTCACAGGACGCAGCACAGGACGGGGCTCACAGGACGCAGCTCGCGGGACGCGGCCCACAGGACGCAGCTCGCGGGACGCGGCTCTCGGAACGCCGCTCAGAACAGACGGGCCGCGTCGGCGGGCTCGACGAGGTCGCGCACCAGCGCCGGGATCCGCTTCCGGAACGGGAAGAACCCCCGCGACGCCGACGGCCACGCCGCACCGTCCCAGCGGCGGCGCACGGTGACGAGCGCGACCCCCTCGTCGGCGAGAGCCGAGCGGAGCGCCTCCACCCGCTCGCCGACGGGCCCGACCGGCGCGTACGGAACGACCACGGTGTCGATCCGCTCGGACACCGCCCAGTCGACGACCGTCGCGGCACGCGCGTCCGCCAGCACCCTCGCCGGCCGACCGCTGGAGTCGGAGGTGCGCTCGGCGGCGTCGGCGAGCGCCGCGGCGGTGAAGGCGGCGACCGCGTCGGAGACTCCGGACGGCGAGCGCCCGCCCGCGTCCCCGGCGACGGCGCACGCGACGAGGCGCTCGGCCAGACCCGGCTGCTCGGCGAGCAGGCTCTCCGCCTCGAGGTCGTCCTCGTGCAGCAGGAGGCCGGGGCGGGCGCCGACGGTCCCCACGACGTCGTCCTGCTCGAGCGGTGCCCGCGGCGGGAAGGGCTCCTCCGTCAGCGCGGGGGCTGTGGTGGCGAGGCCGCTCGGCGAGAAGCGCCCCTCCGTGTAGCGGGCGATGTTGGACGCGGAGGCGAGGTAGGTCTTGCCCGGAGTCTGCAGGCCGGCGACCCATCGCCACGACAGGGTGTTGGACGCGGCGTCGCCGTCGAGCAGGTGCCGGTAGAAGAAGTCGGCGCCGAGCTGCCAGGGCAGTCCGAGGGTGAAGATCCAGATGCTCGCGAACCACATGCGGGTGTGGTTGTGGAGGTACCCGGTCTCGACGAGCTCGCTCACCCACGCGTCCATCGCGTCGATGCCGCTGTGTCCGCCGATCGCGTCGAGGTACCCGGGCGGAGGATCGCCCGCGGAGGAGTCCGCCACCTCGCGGCGGTAGCGGCGCCAGACGTCCGGGTTCTGCTCGAGCCAGCCCTTCCAGTAGGTGCGCCAGAACACCTCCTGGACGAACTTCTCCGCGGCGGTCAGCCGGTGGCGCGCGAGGACCGCGGCGACGACCTGCCGCTCGGTGACGAGGCGGTGGCGGAGGTAGGGCGAGAGCCCGGAGACGTTGTCCCGGGACGGTCCGAGGTCGTGGTTGCGGTCGCGGGCGTAGGCGGAGCCCGCGCGGGCGACGAAGTCGTCGAGCGCCTCGAGACCGGCGGCTCTGGTCGGGATGAACATCGCCCCATCATCGGCGTCGGCCCGGTGAGAACACCGGCGGCGGCCTCCCGAGTGCGCTCCGGGGACGGAGGTGCCCGCCGAGCGCTCGTCAACGGGGTGACCGGCGCCTCCGACCCGACGTAGCGTCGGAGGACGAGAGGGAGGCCGCCATGCCCCGCGAGGAACAGATCCCGTCCACCATCGAGCGCTCCGACGAGCACGCGCAGAAGCTCTGGTCGGCCGCGCACGACTCGGCCGTCGACAGCTACGGCGACGGCGAGCGCGCCCACCGCACAGCCTTCGCCGCGCTGAAGCACGAGTACGAGAAGGTCGGCGACCACTGGGAGCGCAAGGCCGAGAGCGGCCCCTCCGACTCCCGCGCCGAGGGCCACGGCCGCTCCCCCGGGGGCGAGACGGCGGGCGGAGTGGACGCGAACGCGACCAAGGCGCACCTGATGGACCTCGCCAAGCGCCTGGACGTCTCCGGCCGCTCGCGCATGACGAAGGCCGAGCTCGTCGAGGCCCTGCAGAAGGAGAGCACTCGACGGACGCGCGACGCGCGGTGAGGGCAGGGGGCGGGCCGGGAACACCCGCCCCGCCGAGCCCCGGCCCCGCTCAGTCCAGCGCGTCCCGGACGGCCGCCATGCCCAGCTCCAGCTCGGCGAAGGTGGTCGACAGCGGCGAGAGGCCGATCCGGATGCCGTCGGGTCGGCGGAAGTCCGGCACGATCCCCTCCGCCTGCAGCCGCGGGACCAGGCCGGCGAACGACTCGTGCGCGATCGTCACGTGCGAGCCGCGCCGGGCGGGATCGAGCGGAGTCGCCACCCGCACCCCGCGAGGCACCAGCCACGCGTCGGCCAGCTCCAGCGCGTACGCCGTCATCGCCTCCGATTTCGCGCGCACCGCGGGCATGCCCACTGAGGCGATCAGCGCGATCATGTCCTGCATCGCGAGCATCCCCGTGATCGGCGGGGTGCCGCTGAGGTAGCGCCGCATCCCCTCGGCCGGACGGTAGCCGGGTCCCATCTCGAACATGTCGGCGACGCCCATCCAGCCCTGCACCGGCTGCGCGAGCGAGCCCTGGTGCCGGGACGCGACGTACGCCCACGCGGGCGCCCCCGGGCCTCCGTTGAGGTACTTGTAGGAGCAGCCGACCGCGAGGTCCGCGCCCCACGCGTCGAGCTCGAGCGGCACCGAGCCGACGGAGTGGGAGGCGTCCCAGAGCACGAGCGCGCCGACTTCGTGCGCCTGGGCGGTGATCGCCGCGGCGTCGGCGAGGAACCCCGAGCGGTACGCGACGTGGCTGAGCAGCACCAGCGCCGTCCGCTCGCCGAGCACCG
>NZ_PSWK01000056.1:0-5856 GCF_002932735.1 Rathayibacter sp. AY1B7 | reverse complement strand
CGGCGCACCGGGGGGATCCGGCGGGGGCCGGGAGGTCGGGCCTACTCCTCGCCGAGGAGGCGGGAGAGGTAGCGGGCGACGGCGCGCACCGCGGTGATGTTGCCGGAGTAGTCCATCC
Organism: Rathayibacter sp. AY1B7; assembly: GCF_002932735.1. NCBI lineage: Bacteria > Bacillati > Actinomycetota > Actinomycetes > Micrococcales > Microbacteriaceae > Rathayibacter > Rathayibacter sp. AY1B7. The sequence goes on along the minus strand of NZ_PSWK01000056.1, from coordinate 5,738 downwards.
GGATCGGGCCGAGCACGCCCAGGCGCGAGACCTGGCCGCCCGCGGTGTTGTACCCGCTCGTGAGCACCGAGGTCTCCTGCAGCCCGAACGGCGCGTTCTCGCGGCCGATGCGCACCGAGATGCCCCGGGGGTCCGGGGTCATCTCGGCGAAGAGGCGCAGCAGCTCCACCTGCTCCTCGATCGCCTCGAGCACGGGGTAGATGCTGCCCGAGAAGTCCTCCTCGGTGCGGACGAGGTTGGCGGCGCCGGCCATGACCAGGCGGTCCTGCCGGTTGGCGCCGACCTGCTCGAGCAGGGTCTGCACGATCGGCGTCAGCACGTGGCGCCGCTCGGGGCTGAAGCGCTCCGCGACGGAGCCGAGCGTCTCGGCCGCCTGCTGGAGCCCGAGGCCCAGCACGGCCGTGTTGAGCTTCGCGCGGATCTCGCCGAGGAGCGCGTCGTCCACGTCCTCCGGGGTCTCGAGCACGCGCTGGTCGACGCGGCCGGTGTCGGTGATCAGCACCGACAGGAGGCGGCGGGGAGCGAGGGCGACGAGCTCCACGTGGCGCAGCCGCGCGGCTCCGAACGACGGGTACTGCACGAGCGCGACGCTGTTGGTGAGCTGAGAGAGCAGGCGGACGGTCTTGACCAGCACCTCGTCGAGGTCCGGGCTCTGCCCGAGGAAGGTCTCGATCGCCTGGCGCTGCGCGGAGGTGAGCGGGCGCAGGTCGGCGAGCTGGTCGACGAAGAGGCGGTAGCCCTTGTCGGTCGGCACGCGTCCGGAGGACGTGTGCGGAGCCGCGATCAGCTCCTCCTCCTCCAGCTGGGCCATCTCGTTGCGGATGGTGGCGGCCGAGACGCCGAACGCGTGGCGCTCGACGATCGACTTGGAGCCCACCGGCTCCCGGTTCGCCACGTAGTCCTGCACGATCACGCGCAGGACCTGGAGACCGCGCTCCGTGACCATACGACCGACCTCCCGCCGGACTCCGAGTGCCCGCGGGCACGACCGTCTGCGGCGCTGACGCCGCGCGGAGCCTGGCACTCCGCAACTCTGAGTGCCAATCATAACCGGGAGGCGGACCGCCCGGCGGTGTTGCGCCGGGATCGGCCGGGGTGCACTCCTGCAGGGCCGCGGGGAGGAGCCCCGTCATCCCCGAGGAGGAGGTCCCGCGCGGCCCGGTGCGCAGGGAGTCGCCGCATGCCACGATGGACGCCGAGCGCACGGGGGACGCCCGTCGCCGCCGCCGGAACGGAGACCATCATGTCGGCCACCCCTCCCCCGCCCCCCGTCTACGGGACCCCGGCTCCGCCGCTGAACCCGGCGGACGAGAAGACCTGGGCGATCGTCACGCACGTGACCGGGATCTTCTTCAGCTTCCTGCCCTCGCTGATCGTCTTCCTGGTCTTCAAGGGGCGCGGACCGTTCCTCGAGGCGCACGCCAAGACGGCCCTCAACTTCCACCTGACGACGCTGATCGCCTACGTCGCCGGGACGATCCTGTCCTTCGTGCTCGTCGGCTTCATCGTGTTCCTGGTCGTGCCGATCCTGGTGATCGTCTTCGCGATCATCGCCTCGGTGCGCGCCAGCGCGGGCGAGTACTACACGTACCCGCTCAGCATCCCGTTCTTCAAGTAGCCGCGGAACCGGGGCGGCCGTGCGTCGCCCGCCCCGGGATCCGGCCTCAGCCGTCGGTGAGGCGGCGCACGACCGCGTCGGCCAGCAGACGGCCGCGCAGGGTCAGCACGATCCGGCCGCCGAGCGCCGCCCGGCCGTCGACGAGGCCGTCGGCGATGAGCCCCGCCACCTCGCTGCGCCGATCGGCGTCGATCGCGTCGATGGGCAGCCCGTCCGCCAGGCGCGAGCGCAGCAGCACGTCCTCCACACGCCGCGTGCCCGCGTCGAGCGTCTCCCGCCCGGCAGCGGGCGAGGCACCGGTGCTCAGCCGGTCGGCGTAGGCCGCCGGGTGCTTCACGTTCCACCAGCGCACGCCTCCGACGTGGCTGTGCGCGCCGGGACCGACGCCCCACCAGTCGTGGCCGAGCCAGTACGAGAGGTTGTGCCGGGAGCGGTGGGCGTCGTCGCGGGCCCAGTTGCTGACCTCGTACCAGGAGTACCCGGCAGCGGCCAGGCGCGCGTCGGCGAGCTCGTACATGTCGGCGGTGAGGTCGTCGTCCGGGGTCGCGACCTCGCCGCGGCGGATCTGCCGGGCGAGCTTCGTGCCGTCCTCCACGATCAGGGCGTAGGCCGAGAGGTGGTCCGGCCGGTTGGCGAGCGCGGAGTCGAGCGACCGCTCCCAGTCCGCGAGGGACTCCCCCGGCGTGCCGTAGATGAGGTCGAGGCTGACCTGCAGGCCGGCCTCCCGCGCCCACTCGACCACGAGCGGGACCCGCTCCGGGTCGTGGGTGCGCTCGAGCGTGGCGAGGACGTGCGGCACGGCCGACTGCATCCCGAAGCTGACGCGGGTGAAGCCCGCCTCGGCCAGCGCGCGGAGGTAGGCGGCGTCGACGGAGTCCGGGTTCGCCTCGGTGGTGATCTCGGCGTCGGGCGCGACCCCGAAGTGGGTGCGGAGGCCGTCCAGCATCCGCACCAGGTCGCCGGCGGGCAGGAGGGTGGGCGTCCCGCCGCCGAAGAAGACCGTGCGGGCGGGGCGTCGGGGCAGACCCGCGCGCTCGAGCACCTCGGCACCGAGAGCCATCTCGGTGATCGCCTCGTCGGCGTAGTCCTGCTGCTTCGCCCCACGGAGCTCGGTCGCCGTGTAGGTGTTGAAGTCGCAGTACCCGCAGCGGACCCGGCAGAACGGCACGTGCACGTAGAGGCCGAGGTCGCGCTGCTCCACGCCGTCGACGACGGACGCGGGCAGTCCGCCGTCGAGCGGAGCAGGATCGGCGATCGGGAGGGCGCTCCCCACGTCAGCTGACGCGCGCCGGCAGCAGCGCGCGCAGGTACTTGGCGACCTGGCGCTTCTGCACGGCGCGCAGCACCGGCGCGCCCAGGCGGTAGAGGCGGGTGGAGGGTCGCGAGAAGACCCGGATGACGAGCCAGACCGAGTCGTCCGCGCGCTTCTCGACGACGAAGGACTCCTCGCCGCTCTCGGGGTGGCCCTCGAGGGTGCCGTAGGCGAAGCCGACCTGGTCGGGCTCGTCGACGACGTAGACCACGCGGACCGGGGCGTCGACGACGCGGCCGAGCAGGGTCACGCGGAGCACGGCGGTCACGCCGGCGGTGATGTAGGGGGTGCCGTCGGGAGCGAAGTGCTCCTCCGTCGGCCGGCTGACGAGGTCGATCGGGGTGCCCGCGGCGTCGAAGTTGACGCCGGTGTACTGCACGCCGCTGCCGCTGGTGATATCGGTCACCTCGATGCCGCTGCCGCGCTGCACGCCCCAGGTCATCAGGGAGGCGGTGGTGATGGCGAAGCGCTCGTCGCCCGAGCCGAGACGGGCCTCGAAGCGCTCGGCCGTGAAGCCGTCCGGCGGGTACTCGAGCAGGTCGGGTGCCAGAGTGCCGCCGACGGCCGCGTAGGTGACCTGCGGCTGGCCCTCGAAGTTGGAGCGGCGGATGCTCACGTCCCGACCTTCTTCCCGGACTCCTCGAGCGCGGCGCGCGTCGAGTCCGCGCGCCGGGTGGTGCTGTCCATCCGACCCAGCGTATCCGACCGTCGGCGTCCCGAGCCGGGAACGACCGAGGGCCCTCCCCCGCCGGAGCGGGAGGAGGGCCCTCGTCGTGGTGCGGGTCGGTTCAGCTGCAGGGAGTCAGCTTCGCGACGGCGTCCGACAGGGTGCCGGTGCCGCCGAGGAGGACGATGCGCGTCGCTCCGCCTGCCTTGATGCCCTGCAGCACCTTGACCGGCACGCAGGTCGGGGGCACGGCGAAGAGGGGGCTCCCCGTGCGCCCGGCGGCCGCGGCTCCGGCCAGGGCGTCGGGGAAGTTCTCTCCGGTGGCCAGGAACACGGTCTCCGACCCGCGGGGGAAGGCCGCCCGGTTGAGCTGCTCCGAGGTGTCGTAGCGGTCGACCCCGCCGATGCGGTTGACGACCGGTCCGGCCGGCACCGTGAGGGAGTTCTGGATGCCGGCGCTGACCGACAGCTCGGATCCCGCGATGGTGAGCACCGGAGGCCGGAGCCCCCTCAGGATCCCGACAGTGGTCGGGTCGGCCGCCGGGAGGCCGCCGTTCACGAGGACGACGGGGGCCGAGTTCTTGCCCGCGGCGGCGGTGGCGCTGAGCGCGTCGGGGAACTTCTCGCCGGTCGCGAGCCAGGCCCCCTTCGGCGAGGTGCCTTCGAAGGCGCTCTCGATGATCTTCCGCGACGTGTCGTAGCGGTCGGTGCCTCCGACGCGGAAGACCCTTCCGTTGACGTACTGGCCGAGGTCGGTCGCGAGGGCGTCGCTGACGCTGAGGTCGGAGCCGACGACGACGATCCGCTGGGGCTTGAGACGGGTGAGCTCGTCGCGCACGACCTGGCTCACCGAGTCGCGGTCGACCAGGAGGAGCGGGCCGCCCTGCTTCGCGGCGGCGGGACCGGCGCTGAGCGCGTCGGGGAAGTTCGCGCCGGTGGCGATGTAGACGACGGGGACGCCGGGGGTGTCGAAGGTCGCCTTCGAGATCTCGACCGCGGTGCCCTGGCGGTCGGTGCCCGCAAGGCGGACGACCTCCAGGCCGGTGCCCGGCGTCGGGGTGGTGGTCGACGGGACGACGCGCAGCGGCGCGCGCACGATGACGCCGGTGCCGGAAGGCTGCTCCCCGCCGCGGCTGAGTCCCTTCACCTCGACCGACGGGGCGCCGAGCGGCGTCGTGTCGCTGAAGGTGAGGTAGCGGTCGAAGAACTCCTGGGTCGGGGTGATCGCGATGCCCCGGCCGTCCTGCACGACCTTGGGGACGGCCTTCAGGCGGCCACCGTCCTCCGTTCCGACCGTGGCGCTGAGGCCCGCGAGGTCGAAGAAGCCGGGGACACCAGAGTCGAGGACGATGACGTCGCCCGCGCCGGCCTCGGTGACAGTGCCGCCGCCGGCCCAGAATTCGCCGCCGGCGCGCCCGGAGGAGGTGGACGTCGACAGGTCGAGGTCGGCCTCCGCGGACCCGCTCGCAGCAGTCACCTGGAGGTCGGCGGAGAGGGCGAGGACGAAGCCCGTCCGGTCGATGCCGGACGGAGCGTAGGCGTCGGCCGCCTTCTTCTCGGAACCGTTCAGGAGGAGCGACAGCGAGGTGCCGCCGAAGGAGCCGGCGGCGCGCCCGATCGGGATGTCGATCGAGTTGGTGGCGGTGTCGACGACGGATTCGCCGCTCGCGAGGTCCGTCGCGGTGCTCCTCAGCTGCCACGTCACGACCCGGTAGCCGGGGTGCGACCACTCGGTGAAGGTGTCGGGAGCGGTGGAGTCGGGCAGCTCGACGGTCAGCGTGGTCGCGTCTCCGGGCACCGGCAGCGGCTCGGTGCCGCCGAACCGGGCGTTGTCCGACCAGGAGTGCGGCGCGGGCGCGACCGGGATCACCTTGTTCGCTGCGGAGGCCGGCCCTGCCGCCACCAGCGATCCCGCTGCGACGGCCGCGATGCTCGCGAGCGCCGCCCCCGTCCTGATCCAGCGCTTCCTCGTGCTCGTAGGCACCACGGACTACCACCCTTCGTCATGGTGGAGGACCGGTCGTCGACGCTGCAGCCCCCCATACGGATCGATCCCGATCCACGGCCGCGTCCTGGCGTCCGAAAGCTACCGGTCCGCTGTGAGGCGCCGCAATCCCCGAGGACACGATATCCCGGACGGG
>NZ_PSWK01000055.1:0-6474 GCF_002932735.1 Rathayibacter sp. AY1B7 | reverse complement strand
CCTCCCGGCAGCCCCTCCCCCGCCGCCGGCTCCGTCAGCCGACCAATCGGCAACGTGTTCGCCACGGCGAAAGAACTTGACCCCGAGGCCCGGGAGGTTCCGGTCGCAACTGAGCTGGGCGACGCGCCCGCGTGGTTGTTCCCCGGCGACGGAGACGCCGCGAGCACCTGGGCGATCCACGTTCACGGCAGCCTGTCCGGACGAGACGGCGCTTTCCGCTCCGTTCACGCCCTCAGAAGGACCGGGTACACCTCACTGGTCCCCTCGTTCCGAGGCGACGGAGAAGGCCCGCCTGCGCCGCTGGATGCCTTCACCCTGGGGCAGACGGAGTGGCCCGACGTCGACGCCGCGATCGCTCTCGCGCTCGAGCGCGGAGCCCGCCGCGTCCTGCTCGTGGGCTGGTCGAGCGGAGCGTCGATCGCTCTGCGCCTCGCTACGAGCTCGGCGCACCGCTCGCAGATCGCCGGGCTGATCCTCGTCTCCCCCGTCCTCAGCTGGCGCAGCAGCGTGCTCTACAGCGCCGCCAATGCCGGCGTCCCCCGCGTCATCGCCTCCGCGGCCATAGCCGCCCTCGCGACGCCGATCCTCAGCCGCCTCCTCGGGTCGCCGGTTCCGTTGGACTTCCACGCTCTCGACTGGACCCGAGCGTCAGTGCAAGTCCCCGTGCCTGCACTCCTGATCCACTCCGAAGGTGACCGCACCACCCCGTTCAGCGACTCCCGTGCGTTCAGCCAGACGCACGAGCAGGCTCCTCTCGTGCCCGCCCGGCCCTCCGCTCACGCCCTCGAATGGAACGCTGACCCGGCTGTCTTCGAGAAGGCCGTCACAACCTGGTGCGCAGCCACGCTCTGACGCCCCGTCAAAAGCTAGATAGCCAGATACCTATATAGGTATCTGGCTATCTAGTACCACGCGGCTGGCTAGGCCAGCGGGTTGCGATCGCGGTACTCGCGCAGCGCCGACTCCACAATGTCGCGCTTGGTTCGTCCTGTTGCGACGCGCAGGTCCTCGACGTAGTACGACAGCTCCGCCTCGATATCGGCGTGCAGAACCTCCGTAGGAGCCTTCCGCGGCCGAGAACGAGGAGCCGTGGCACCCGTTCGCGCCGGGGCCGACGTCGCCGGTGCGGCCGCAGCAGGAGCCGGCGCCGGGCGCGGCTTCGAGTCGATCGGGTCGCGCCGGTCCGGCGCCGGCTGTGCCCGTCGAGCGGGAAGGCTCTGGGGGCGGTCCTCGTTGGTCATCGGATCACCTTTCGTGCAAGTTCTCGGTATGCCTGGGCGACGGGGGCTCCCTTGCGGAAGCGGCCGTACCAGTCGTGCGAGTACCGGACCTCCCCCACGATCGTCCGATGTGGAATGAGCGGCGTCAGCAGAAGGCCCGTCCCCCGCATCTGCTCGATGCTGTGGGTCGCCTCGCGCGGCGTTACCGTCTCCTTGTAGCCGCCGACGATGATGCCGGCCTCAGCGACCGCCTGGCGGCCGCTGGTGGCGTTGTAGCGCATCACGCTCTCCTGTGCCCCCAGGAACCCGTCTACGCCGTCCGCGGTCGGCGTGGCCGCGTAGATCACCGATTCGGCCGCCGTCAGAGCGTTGAAGATCAGTGAGCCGCCCTGGCGGTTCGGGCAGTCGATGATCACCAGGTCGGCCGGCACTCCCTCGAGCGAGTCGGCCAGACGATGCCCGACCTCCCCCGGGTCGTCCGTCTCGCGGGCACTCACGCTGCGGTCGGACGGGATGACTCGAAGGTTCTCGTGGAACGGTGACGGCACGGCCAGCTCGTCCGCCCACCCCCGCGGGTCCTGGTTGCCGAGGATCGCGCCGACGTCGAGGCCGACGTCGACGGGCTGCGCGTCGAGCCACTTGGTCGTCGCCCCGCGCGGGTCGAGGTCGATCAGGATGACGCGCTTGCCGTCCTCCGCCGCCACTGTCGCCAGGGAGACGGCGGTGGTGCTCTTGGTCGCACCACCGCTCTCGCTGTAGATCATCATCGTCTGCATGGTCGCAACCTATCTTGATACCTACACAGATAGCAAGCTACACAGATAGCAAGCTACCCAGATACCTATATAGAGATCTGGGTAGGACACGCCCGACCGACACCTGTTGAGCCGCCCCACCGCCTGGGCCGTGATCGCATGTCGGTGGAGTCGACATACACTCGAACGCATTCGAACACACGTTCGACTAAGCGAGGGAGGGTGGCATGAGCGTCACCGTCGTGGACCGCATAGCCACACCGGCCGAGGAGGCCGTCTCCATCGCCTTCCTCGTCACCGGCGACGCGGTGGCCGCAGGCTTCCCGTCGCCGGCGCAGGACTACTTCGACGGCTCTCTTGACCTCAACGACCACCTGATCCGCGACAAGACCTCGACGTTCATCGTCCGCGTGTCCGGCGAGAGCATGACCGGCGCCGGCATCAGCGACGGCGACGAGCTCGTGGTCGACCGCTCGATCACACCGACCCACGGTAGCGTCGTCATCGCGATTCTCGACGGCGAGCTGACCGTCAAGCGGCTCGAACTGCACCGCGGGGGAGTGGTGCTGCGTGCCGAGAACCCCGACTATCCCCCGATCGTCGTCCCCGAGCTGAGCGACCTCCAGGTGTGGGGCGTCGTCACCGTCTGCCTGCACCGGCTCCACCGTGCGCTCTGAGCGCCGCATCGGCCTCATCGACGTCAATTCCTTCTACGTGTCGTGCGAGCGCCTGTTCGATCCCAAGCTGAGCGGGCGGCCCGTCGTCGTCCTGTCGAACAACGACGGCTGCGTGGTCGCCCGCTCTGACGAGGTGAAGCAGCTCGGCATCGAGAACGGCACCCCCTGGTTCAAGATCGAACCTCTGATCAGAGCCGGCCGACTCCCGGAGGTCATCGCCCGCTCGAGCAACTACGAGCTGTACGGCGAGCTGTCCGCGCGCGTCATGGAGCTGCTGGGCCGATACTCCGCCTGGCAGGAGGTGTACTCGATCGATGAGAGCTTCGTCGGAGTCGACGGCGATGTGACGGAGCGGGAGAAGATCGGCCGAGCAATGCGCGCGGCCGTCGCGAAGAACGTCGGCCTGCCGGTGTGCGTCGGCTTCGGGCCGAGCAAGACTCTCGCGAAGTTCGTCAACAAGGGCGGGGCGAAGAAGCACCCGAGCCTCGGGGGAGTGTGCGATACCGACTGGTACACCCCCGAGCAGATGGACGGCCTCATGGCCTCGCAACACGTCACCGAGCTGTGGGGCGTCGCCGGCCGCACCGCGAAGCGCCTCGCAGAGCTGAACATCCACACGATCCGCGACCTCCGCGACGCCGATCCCATCCTCATCCGCAAGAAGTTCTCCGTCGTCTTGCAGCGCTCCGTCTACGAGCTGCGCGGAATCGACTGCATCCCGCTCGAGGCCGCACGCACGGTCCGGGACCAGCTGATCTTCTCGCGCTCGTTTTCCTCACCCGTGACGACGATCGCGGACATGGAACAGGTGCTCTCCGTCTACGCGCAGCGTGCCGCGCACCGCCTCCGAGCGCAGGGGTCGGTCACCAAGACGATGAGCGTGTTCGCGTCGACGTCGCCTTACGCCGACGCGCCCTACGAGTCCGCCGGCGGCATGGCCGGCTTCCCCGTCCCCACCGACGACCCGGTGACCATCGTCAAGGCCGCCACCGGCACCCTTGTGCCCAGGTTGCGCGAGGGTGCGCGCTACGTGCGCGCCGGCGTCATCCTCACCAACTTGTCTGCGAAGGGCTCCCACGCCCTGCTGGACGTGTTCGACAACGACTTCGACACCAAGGGCCTCGGCGCCACGATCGACGCCGTGACGAAGCGCCACGGCCGCTCCGCGGTCGGCCTTGGCCTCGCCGGCATCCGCAAAGGACCGGTGTGGACGATGAAACGCGATGCGCTGTCGCTGCGCGCGACAACGCACTGGGGAGAACTGGCAACCGCGCACGCACGGTGACCTCTGTCGGCTGCTCTCGCGCTGGGATAGAATGTTCTATAGGAGGTGGTTGCCGTGTCGATCGCTGAGAGGCCCAATGGGGACACTGTTCGCCGGCTACGCAGCTTGCAGGTCGTAACCCGCGTGTCGTACCTCCGCGCGTTGCGGACGGCGGCCGAAGGCACCACTCAGTCGCAGCTCGCCCGCGACATCGGCATCTCGCAGCCGTCGGTCAACAGTGCGTTGAAGTCTGCGGCCGCAGTGCCCGACGTGCGTCCCGGGTTCTCTGGCGCGACGCCCTACGAAATCGCCCAGCGCTACGACGCGGGAGAGCTGACACGGGAGCAAGTCATCGATGAGCTCGGCCGCTGGCCGTATCGTCCAGGTTCGCCCAGCGATGGCTACGACTGGACCACCTTGGACCCGGGGGAGTTCGAGGAAGTAGGTCGCGCTCTCACTGAGCACCTGATCGACGCGGACGCGTACGACGAGATCCTTGACCGCTACAGCGAGCAAGGTCGGTGACGGCGGAGGACTCGTCAGCGATCGCCGCGCACCGTGAGACGGTGCGCGCGTGGGCTCGGGCGGGAGGCCCACTGAGCCCTGCGAGTGAGCGCGCGACGGTCAACAACCGGGACTGGTTCACCCAGGAGTCGGATGGATCGGTCCAGCCTCGCGCTGCCCGCCGACTCATGCACGCCCGCCTCGTGAACGAGTACCGCGCTCACTTTCCCGACGTCCGCTCGGAGAAGAAGGCGATCATCCTCGCCGGCCCACCAGGAGCGGGAAAGTCGACAGTTCTCGCAGACGTGCTCGGCGCCGACCGCAGCGCGTGGCTCACGGTCGATGCCGACGAGTTCAAGCGAGCGCTGCTCACCGAGGCAATCAAGGACGGCAGCTACGACCGCGCCATTCTGCCGCCAGAGGTGCGCTCCGCCGAGGCGGCGGGGGAGAAGTTCTTCCCGCTCGAGCTGGCCTCCCTCGTACACGAAGAATCCTCCCTCCTCGCCACCCAGCTCCGCGCTGCGGCGATGCGAGACGGCCAGAACGTCGTCATCGACACCGTGCTCTCCTCACCCGAGAAGGCAGTCGAGCTGGGGCAACGGTTCGCGGCCGCCGGCTACAGCGTCGAAGTGATCGACGTCGAGGTGCCGTTCGAGCTGTCGGAAGCGCGGATCGCCGGTCGGTGGCAGCAGTCCTACGAACGCGCCCTAGCCGGCGCCGATGAGCTCGGCGGCCGATGGGTTCCCAGCGAGTACGCCCGCAACGTCTACGCCGGCCCCGAGGGTCGTTCGTTCCCCGAGTTCTCCGCTGAACAGCTCGCAGAAACCGGCCCGACCGTGATGCGATTCCGCCGGTTCAACACCGCCGGCGAAGGACAGCCGCGCACTGTCGACGTCGACAAGTCCCGCACGGCGTTTGGACGCCCGCTAGTCGATACCGCCCTCGTGCAGACACGCGCAACAGCTGCTCAGAGCTTCCCCACGAGCAGGAAGCCGGCCCGCGGCCCCGAAATCGGAGGCCTCGGCCGCTAGTCGGCCCAGACGATCACGCCCGGGGTACTTCGCACGCTGGACGCTGTGTCATGCCCTGTACCCCGCTGAGCGCGTCTTAGACACCCGTTCCGGGGGCGCGAGGGTCCTCGCGCAGCGTCGCTGCGCGACACCGTGGGGAGGCCGCAGAGCGGCCCATCCTTCGGGTTTTCTTCACCTCTCCGCGGTCTCAACCTATTTCGCTCCACCGGCTGCGTGCCACCGATCCCGGACGCGCCCTGCGGGCTTATTTCGCCCGTGATCGGCGTCACTCCGCCGCCTCCACTCAAACGGTTTTCCCCGCCGGAGAGGCAAAGAAAAACGATCAGCCAGAGGGAGACGCACCATGAGCGAGCAGCGCGGCACACGTACCGAGGTCATCACGAGCGAGAACCACGGACCCGGAGCGGAGGGCATCAGCCGGACCGCGCGTCAGGTGGTCATCGTCGGCGCCGGCGGCAACGACCCGGTGACCGAGCAGACGCCCGCCGTGCGCCTGGTCACCCGCAGCGGTGGCCGCGCGGTGGCCGGGGTGACGTTGCAGCACTTCGAGCCCGTCGCGCCGCTGCCCGCGGATCGCATCGGCTACATGGCCTCCGGGGCCTACGTCGTCGTTCCGGTCGATGTCGCGCGGGCGCTCGACCTGTTCCCGGCCGCCTATGCGCTGCACGACCGCAGCGAGACGCCCGCCGACTACCGCGACAACGACTGACCCCCCCCGAACCGAGAAGGAGAACCGACATGCTCACCATCACCCACACCCCCGAGGCCGGAACGATCATCGAGGGCACCAGCCGCGGCGACGGCACCGCCGAGATCCTGAAGGCGTCCGGCTGGCGCTGGGGCCGCTCCATCGGCGCCTGGTACGTCCCGCAGTCCCGCGACCGCCTCCCGAAGTGGTGGACCATCAACCGTGCCGCGACCGCGCTGCGCGAGGCCGGCCACGAGGTCACGATCGACGCTGACGAGACGTTCCGGCCCACTGCCGAGGTCGAGGCGGACAAGACCGAGCGCCAGGCCGCCCGC
>NZ_PSWK01000054.1:0-8312 GCF_002932735.1 Rathayibacter sp. AY1B7 | reverse complement strand
GCTCGGCGAGCTGCGCGTCGCGATCGAGTACGACTCCACCGGCCGTCACGGACTCGAGCACGTCGGACACCGCGAGGAGGCCGACCGGCGGAAGGACCGCGCGCTCCGCTCCGCCGGGTGGGAGGTGGTGCGCATCCGCACGGGGAAGCTGCTGCCGCTCGGCCCCCACGACCTGGTCGCCACGGGAGTCACGGCCGCACTGGCGGACCGCCTGGTCGACCGGCTCCGCGATGTCCGCGGTCCGCTGCTCGTCGACGCCTGGGGGCGCTGAGCGCGTCGCGCGGCGGCTGCGGGACTGTCCTCCGGAATCTGTCCCCGTGGCGCCCTCCCCGTCGCTCCGTCCCGGTGTCCGGCTCGGCGGAGCGGGACCCGCGGATGCAGTGCCGGCGAGTGGGAACCGTCGAGTGGGAACCGGCGAGTCGCAGCGGTCGAGTCGCAGCCGCCCGCTCGCAGCCGACGCGTCAGAGCCGCAGGGCCAGCGCCTCGCTGCGCCAGCGGCGGTGCAGCGCCCAGGGGTCGGGCTCCCCGGCGCGCACGGTCTCGATGTGGGCGTCGAGCGCGGGGCTGCGCGCGAACCACTCCGTGCGCTCCAGGCGCTCGTCGGCGAACTGGGCGTGCCGCTGCTGCTCGAGCGCCCGCCCGCCGCGCTCGAACGCGAGGAGCTCCTCGTGCCGGAGCCGGTGGAGGCGCTGCCGGGGATTGCCGCTGGTGCCGATCTTGATCCGCTCGCCGAAGCGGATGTAGTAGACGACGTCGACCCGGGGCGGCGGCAGCTCGCCGTCGGGAGCGTCGCCGAGCCGCCACTCGCAGGCGGCGCAGAGCCAGGCGGAGGGGAGCCGGACGCCCAGGCGGGACCCGCACGCGGCGCACGGCGAGGGCAGGGCGTCGATCACGCCGTCCTCCCGGGCGACCCAGTCGTGCGCGAGCCCGAGGTGCGCGGCGCAGAGCGCGAGGGGGGCACCCGTCTCGGCCGAGGAGGCGCACCCTCCGATCGCGCACGCTGGCATGCCGCCGACGCTAGGTGCGACCCCCGACATCGCGCCGCCGTCGACCGCGCCGCCGCGAGCACGCAGGAGTCCGAGTGCTCGCGCTCGAGGACGGCGGCATCCGCGCGCTCGCTGCCCGGCGGATCAGCTCAGACGGTCGACCAGCGACGAGGCGAGGCCCGTGTAGCCGCCCGGCGTCAGCGCCAGCAGGCGCTCCTTCGCCGCGTCGCCGATGTCGAGACGCTGCACGAAGACGGCGAGGTCGTCGGCACCGAGGCGCTTGCCGCGGGTCAGGTCCTTCAGCAGCGCGTACGGGTCGGTGATCGAGGACCGGCCGGCCGCCACCTCCGCACGGATCACCGTCTGGATCGCCTCGGCCAGCACCTCCCAGTTGCCGTCGAGGTCGGCGGCGAGGGCGGTCGGGTCGAGGTCGATCTCGAGCAGGCCGCGGGCGATGTTGTCGAGGGCGAGGAGGGAGTGGCCGAACGCGACGCCGATGTTGCGCTGCGTGGTCGAGTCGGTGAGGTCGCGCTGGAGGCGCGAGGTGACCAGGGTCTGCGCGAGCGAGTCGAGCAGGGCGCTGGAGAGCTCGAGGTTCGCCTCGGCGTTCTCGAAGCGGATCGGGTTGATCTTGTGCGGCATCGTGGACGAGCCGGTCGCCCCGGCCTGGGGGATCTGCCGGAAGTAGCCGAGCGAGATGTAGGTCCAGACGTCGGTGCAGATGTTGTGCAGGATGCGGTTCGCGTGCGCGGCCCTGCCGTAGAGCTCGGCCTGCCAGTCGTGCGACTCGATCTGGGTGGTCAGCGGATTGAAGACGAGGCCGAGGGAGGTGACGAACTCCTCCGCGAGGGCGGGCCAGTCGGTGCCGGGGTCGGCGGCGAGGTGCGCGGCGAACGTGCCCGTCGCTCCGCTGAACTTGCCCAGGTACTCCGTCGCCTCGATCTGCGCGACGACCCGCTCGAGCCGGTAGGCGTAGACGGCGAACTCCTTGCCCATCGTGGTCGGGGTCGCGGGCTGGCCGTGGGTGCGGCTGAGCATCGACTCGTCGCGGTAGCGGACGGCCAGCTCCCGGAGCGACGCGACGACCGAGCGCAGCTTCGGCAGCCAGATCTCGCCGACGGCCTGACGGACCACGATCGCGTAGGAGAGGTTGTTGATGTCCTCGCTGGTGGCGGCGAAGTGGGTGAGCTCGGCGATGCGCTGCAGGCCCAGCTCCTCGAGCCACTGGCGGACGAGGTACTCCACGGCCTTCACGTCGTGGCGGGTGCGGGCCTCGAGGGTCGCCAGCTCGTCGATCTCGGGCTGGCCGAAGTCGCGGGCGCGGCGGCGCAGCTCCTCGGCGGTCGCCGCGTCGACGGGCTCGGAGCCGAAGAGGCGGCGGTCGGTCAGCGCCAGCAGCCACTCGACCTCGACGTGCACCCGCGCGCGGTTCAGCCCCGCCTCCGAGAGGTACTCGCCGAGCGACGAGACGGCACCGCTGTAGCGGCCGTCGAGGGGGCTCAGCGGCTGGGTGGGGAGCGAGGTCATGCGGTAGTGCCTTCCGGTTCTCAGGTGTCCTGCGCGAGGGCGGCGCGCGCGTCGGTGGAGTCGGGGCGGACCGAGCGGTTGCCGCGCAGTCCTGGTTCGATCTGGGCGAAGAGGGCCCGGCAGGCGCGCTCGATGAGCGCGAGCACCGAGTCGAACGCCGCCGCATCGGAATAGTAGGGGTCGGGGACGTCGCCCTGCGGGGAGAGGCCGGGCTCGAAGTCGAGCAGGCGGCGGATCTTCTGCCGGTCGACCTCGGTGCGCGCCCAGGAGCGCAGCGCGCGCTCGTGCCCGTGGTCGAGCGCGACGACCAGGTCGAACTCGGCGAAGCGGGACGGGTCGAAGAGCTGGGCGCGGTGGCGGCCCCCGTCGAAGCCGTGCCGCTCCAGCGCCGCGAGGGCGCGGCTGTCGGCGTGCTCGCCGAGGTGCCACTCGCCGGTGCCGGCCGAGCTGATCTCGATCGCGGAGCCGAGCCCCGCCTGCTCCGCCAGGGAGCGCAGCACCACCTCGGCCATCGGCGACCGGCAGATGTTGCCGGTGCAGACGAAGCACACGGCGAAGGCCGAGGGCGCAGGGGAGTCGGGGGTCACCCGCCCATCATGGCGCACCGCGGCTCCTCCACAGCAGGCCGATCGCGGCGGCCGTCCACCGATGGCGCGCGAGGCCTCCCGGGCGGTGGCGGCGCGGCCGATGCTGACTGCCGAGGCCGCGGTGTCAGTCCTGACGGCGGCGGAGGAAGGGGCGCAGGAGGAGGCCGATGAACCAGTTCACCAGGGCGAGCACGAGGGCGCCGAGCACGCCCCACCAGAAGCCGTCCACGACGAGGCCGAAGCCGAAGAGGCCGCTGATCCAGGCGGTCACGAGCAGCAGGAGGCCGTTGACGAGGAACGAGACCAGGCCGAGCGTCAGCACGTACAGGGGGAACGCGACCACCCGCACCACTCCGCCGACGACGGCGTTGACGACGCCGAAGATCACCGCCACCAGCAGGTACGTGAGGACCGCCGCGGCGGGGCCCTCCTCGTACGGGTCCACGCGCACGCCCGCCACGACCAGGGTCGTGAGCCAGATCGCGACGGCGTTGGTCAGGAGGCCGAGGAGGAGTCTGCTCATGCCTCCACTATCCCCGCAGGCGGGGCGCGCCGCGAGCCGGGGCTCAGGTGAGGGGCCCGCCGATGGTCGGCTCGGGCGCAGGAGTGCAGAGGCGGGGGTCGTCGGCGCAGGTCCGCGGAGGGAGCACCGCGGTGGGCTCGGGCTGCGGCAGGGGCTCCGCCGTCGGCTGCGGGGCCTCGGTCGGCTCGGGGGCGGGCGCGGGAGCCGGCTCCGGAGCCGGGGGATCGGGCGTCGGCTCCTGGGTCGGCTCGGGCGCACTGGTCGGCCGGGGAGCTGCGGGAGGCGCGGGGCGCGGGGGAGGAGCGAATCCGCTGCCCGGCTCCGGGACGAGCGGCTCGCGCGCCTCGATCACGGCGACGGCCAGCGGAGCGACCGCGGCTCCCGAGGCGAGAGCGCTCCGGAGCTGCTCGACCGCGTCGGTCAGCACCGCCCGCCGGGACGTCGATCCGCGACCGGAGGCGAGGGTCGACGTGGCGAGGCCGAGCACGCGCTCGGCCAGCGCCGTCCGCTGCTCCCCGGCCGCGGTCGTCGCGGTGGTGATGGCGTCGGCCGAGACTCCCTCGAGCGCTGCGTTCAGGGATCCGATCGCCACCAGCAGATCGGTGCGGGCCGCGCCCGCGACGGTGCCGTCGGTCGCGGTGAGGAGCGCGAGCGAGTCGTCCCGCAGCGCGAGGCCGGCCTCGCGCGCGGCGGTGTAGGCCGGAGGCGCGGCGACGTCGATGGACGTCTCGCGGAGAGTCGGGGTCGCCTGCGTGCCCTCCGCGGAGGGCGTGCATCCGGTGAGCGCGCCGGCGGCGACGAGCAGGGCGATCGCGGCCGTGGCGCCCCGGAGGAGCGGGCGCGCACCCCCGCGCCGCTCGGCTCGCCCTCGACTCCGCATCACTGCACCCTAATCGGGGGACGGCCGCCGTGGGCGCCGGTCAGCGGGGCGGTTCGCGCATCCGAGACCCGGGTCGGCCGCACCTCCGGGCCGCACCGGCGGCGCTCGACCGGTGGGAAGGGGGGGTTGGCGCACGCCCGTCGAGGGCGGGGGACGGCGCGCGCGGAACGGCGGGGCGCCCGCCGCCGCGCCGCCTAGCATGGGGCGGGTGACCGACCAGCAGGAGCCTCCCGTCCGCCTCCGCCCCGAGATCCTGGCGCTCCCCGCCTACAGGCAGGGCCGCGCGGCCGCCGCCGACGCCTTCAAGCTCTCCTCCAACGAGAACCCGTTCGACCCGCTGCCCTCCGTGCTCGCGCGGGTCCGCGAGGTGGACGACTTCAACCGGTACCCGGACGCGGCGGCGACCGCCCTGCGCACGGCGCTCGCCGCGGAGTACGGCGTCCCGATCGAGGAGGTGATCGTCGGAGCCGGCTCCGTCGCGGTCATCGCCCAGCTGATCACCGCGGCGGCGGGCCCGGGCGACGAGGTCGTCTACGCCTGGCGCTCGTTCGAGGCCTACCCCTCGCTCGTCACGACCGCGGGCGCCACCAGCGTGCGCGTGCCGCTCCGCGCCGACGACACCCACGACCTCGACGCCATGGCGCAGGCCGTCACCGAGCGCACCCGCCTGCTGATCGTCTGCAGCCCCAACAACCCCACCGGCACCGTCGCCACCGCCGACGACGTCGAGGCGCTCCTCGAGCGCGTCCCGGGAGACGTCCTCGTACTCCTCGACGAGGCGTACGCCGAGTTCGTCGACGACGAGCGGGCCGTGGACGGCACCCGCCTGCTCGGCCGCTACCCCAACCTCGTGATCGCTCGCACCTTCTCCAAGGCGTACGGCCTCGCCGGCCTCCGCGTCGGCTACGCGATCGGCCACGCGCGGATCCTCGACGCCGCCCGCTCCACCGCCATCCCGCTCTCGGTCACCCGGTTCGCCGAGACCGCGGCGGTCGCCTCCCTCGAGCACCGCGAGGAGCTCCTCGAGCGCGTCCACCGCATCACCCGCCTCCGCGACGACCTCTGGCGGGCGCTGCTCGACCAGGGCTGGACGATCCCGGAGTCGCAGGCGAACTTCCTCTGGTTCGACACCCGCGAGGACACGGCGCGGGCCGCCGAGGTCTTCGAGCGCGCGGGAGTCGTGGTCCGCGCATTCCCGCCGGAGGGGATCCGCGTCTCCGTCGGCGAGGCGCGCTCTGTCGACAAGCTCCTCAGCGCGGCGGCCGAGATTGTGGCTTCCCTCCCCGAGGGCCACCCCGCGAGACGGATAGGTTAGTCGGGTGGTAGCCACCAGCACGGAGTCGCCGACTGTCCAGTTCCTCTCCGCGGACGGGCGGTTCTCGCCGACCCCCGCGGCCGAGCAGTACGCCTCCTACCTCGACGGGGTGGACGAGGCGCAGCACCGCTCCTTCTACCGCGAGATGGCGGTGGTCCGCCGCTTCGACACCGAGGCCGCGAACCTGCAGCGCCAGGGCCAGCTCGGACTGTGGGTCCCGAGCCACGGGCAGGAGGCGGCGCAGGTCGGCTCCGCGTTCGCGATGCGCCCGCAGGACCACGTGTTCCCCTCCTACCGCGAGCACGTCGTCGGCAAGATCCGCGGCATCGACCTGCTCGGCGTCCTCGCGCTCCTGCGCGGCACGACGCACGGCGGCTGGGACCCGACCGACCCGACGAACGGGAACTTCCACCTCTACACGCTGGTGCTCGGCTCGCAGGCCCTGCACGCGACCGGCTACGCGATGGGCCTCACCCTCGACGGAGCGACCGGCACGGGCGACCCCGAGAAGGACGCGGCCGTCGTCGTCTACTTCGGCGACGGCGCCTCCAGCCAGGGCGACGTCAGCGAGGCGATGGTCTTCGCCGCGAGCTACCAGGCTCCCGAGGTCTTCTTCCTCCAGAACAACCACTACGCGATCTCGGTCCCCGTGGCCACGCAGTCGCGCAGCCCCCTCTACCTCCGCTCCTCCGGCTTCGGCATCCCCGGCGTGCAGATCGACGGCAACGACGTGCTCGCGAGCTACGCGGTCACCGCCAAGCACCTGCAGGACGCGCGCTCCGGCGGCGGTCCCCAGTTCATCGAGGCGCTGACCTACCGGATCGGCGCGCACACCTCGAGTGACGACCCGACGAAGTACCGCACGGACGACGAGCTCGCCTCGTGGGTCGCGAAGGACCCGATCACCCGCTTCGCCGCGTTCCTGCGGAGCGAGGGCGTGGAGCAGTCCTTCTTCGACGAGGTCGACGAGGAGGCGAAGGACTTCGCGTCCGACATCCGCCGCCGCCTCCTCGCCCTCGAGGTCCCTCCCACGGGCGTCATGTTCGACCACGTCTACTCGGAGCCGCACGTGCTCGTCGAGGAGCAGAAGGCGTGGCTGCAGCGCTACGAAGAATCGTTCGGAGGCGAGTGATGACGATCGACACCAGCACGACGGCCGCGCAGCCGCCCCTCACCGGGTCGCAGCTCGAGTCCATGTCCATGGCCAAGGCGCTCAACGCCGGCCTCCGCCGCGCGATGACGCAGGACGACCGAGTCCTCCTGATGGGCGAGGACATCGGCCCCCTGGGCGGCGTCTTCCGCATCACCGAGGGCCTGCACGCCGAGTTCGGGGCGAAGCGCGTGCTCGACACGCCGCTCGCCGAGTCCGGCATCGTCGGCACCGCGATCGGGCTCGCGATGCGCGGCTTCCGCCCGGTCTGCGAGATCCAGTTCGACGGGTTCATCTACCCGGCGTTCGACCAGATCACCTCGCAGCTGGCCAAGATGACCAACCGCCACGAGGGTGCGATCACCATGCCCGTCGTCATCCGCGTGCCCTACGGCGGGCACATCGGAGCGGTCGAGCACCACCAGGAGAGCAACGAGGCGTACTTCGCGCACACCGCGGGCCTGCGCGCGGTCAGCCCGTCGACTCCCAACGACGCCTACTGGATGATCCAGGAGGCCATCGCCTCGGACGACCCCGTCATGTTCTTCGAGCCCAAGAGCCGCTACTGGCCCAAGGGCGACGTCGACCTCAGCGGGTCCGCCGCGCCGCTGCACGCCAGCCGCGTCGTCCGCCAGGGCACCGAGGTCACGCTGGTCGGCTGGGGCCCGATGGTCGCCGTCCTCCTCCAGGCCGCCGAGCTCGCGGGCGAGGAGGGCACGAGCGTCGAGGTCGTCGACCTGCGCTCGCTCTCCCCGATCGACTGGGAGCCGCTGCTCGCGTCGGTCCGCAGGACCGGCCGGCTCGTCGTCGCGCAGGAGGCGTCCGCGAACGTGAGCCTCGGCTCCGAGATCGCGGCGACCGTGACCGAGCGCGCCTTCTTCTCGCTGGAGGCGCCGGTCCTCCGGGTCGCCGGCTTCGACACCCCCTTCCCGCCCGCCAAGGTCGAGAAGCTCTTCCTCCCCGACGTCGACCGCGTGCTCGAGGCCGTCGACCGCTCGCTCGCGTACTGACGCGCGCGACATCCGCCCGCACGAGCCCACAGGAGTCCCCCCGATGACAGAGCAGTTCCTCCTCCCCGACGTCGGCGAGGGCCTCACCGAGGCCGAGATCGTGGCCTGGAAGGTCAAGGTCGGCGACGAGGTGGCCGTCAACCAGGTCCTCGTCGAGATCGAGACCGCCAAGTCGCTCGTCGAGCTCCCCTCGCCGTTCAGCGGCACGGTGGTCGACGTGCTCGTCGACGAGGGTCAGACGGTCGACGTCGGCACCGCGATCATCACCGTCCAGGCCGGTGCCGGCTCGATCGGCTCCGAGGTGCCCGCGATCCCGGCCCACCCCGCGCAGGCC
>NZ_PSWK01000053.1:0-8711 GCF_002932735.1 Rathayibacter sp. AY1B7 | reverse complement strand
CCTGGTGATCGCCGCCGGAGTCGGCGGCATCGTCGGGGCCTACGTGCTGCTGCGGGTCCCCGCGCACTGGCTGCCGGCGATGCCCTCGCGAGCCGCCTCTCGGCGGCTGGGACGCCTGCGATGCCGTGCCCTCCTCCTCCACTGCTCGACCCTGGCGCCGACCCCCGGGGAGGAGGGGTCGCGTCGGTCCTGCCGCGGATCAGGCGGGGCCCTCCTGGAGCCAGCGGCGGAAGGTCGCGACCGAGTCCTTGTTGGTGAATTCCGGGACGACATGGCCGCCCTCGTAGCCGGCGCTGTTGTGGTAGGCGATCGTCGCCTCCTTGGCGACGGGGAGCGCGAGGCGGCGGAGGCGTCCGCCGTGGAGCTCCGCGGGAGCGAGCTGGTCGGCCGTGCCGGCGCTGACGCGCAGACGAATGCCCCTCCACGCGTCCTGCGGCAGACGGGCGGGATTGGTCGCGCGCATCAGCGCCCGGTCTCCGCCGTACACCGCGAGGACGCGGTTCGACTCGCTGTCGTCGCGCGCCGCGAGGTCCTCGACGTCGAAGACGCTGCTGGCGTGGTAGGCCCCGTAGATGTTCGGCACCATCTTCTTCGCGTAGGCCCAGCACATCATCGCGCCGCCGCCGGAGTTCGAGCGGAGGAAGCTCCCGCGGACGTTCCAGAGGCTCTGCACCCAGGCTGTGGCGGCCGTCTGCACGGCGAGCGCCGTGGGGTTGGTGTAGTTGCTCGGGCCGCCGAAGTCCGGGCAGATGCTGACGAAGCCCAGGTCGACGAGCGGATCGGCCGAGTAGAAGTAGGCCTTGTCGAGGGCCCTGAAGCTGCTGCCGCTGGCGTGGTAGAACCAGGCGACCGGCACCGAGGAGCCTGATTTCGGCTTCGCCGAGTGCGGGACGAAGAGGCGGGTGGAGTCGCCGCCGATCTTCACATCGATGATCTCGTAGGGCTTGTTGCCGCTCTTCGAGAACTTGGTGTCGAGGCGCGAGACCTCGCCCGGGAGCCTCGGGATCACGCTGTAGTTCGGCGCGGCGAGCGCCGGGGTCGCTACGAGAGCGGAGGCGGTCGCGGCGGCTCCGACAGCGGAGGCGGCGAGCAGGAGGCGGCGCGAGAGGCCGCGCGGGGTGTCAGTCATATCGAGAATCCTTCGGAGCTTTCGCCATCAGTGTCGAGTCGGCCGACCATTCCGAATTCGACGCACATGAAGTGACGTCCGGCCCCCCAACCCATTCGAGAGTGTACGGGCCGCGGATGACGCGTGGATGTCGTTCTCATCACGTCTGGTCGCTCGGGCGGGGATCAGCGGGAGGAGGGGAAGAGTCGGCGGGAGAGGCTCGAGGACTTCTCGGCCGTCTCGTGCACCACGAAGGGCACGGCGGAATCGGCGGAGACGACCCGCCTCGCCGCGGCGAGTTCGAGCGTCTCGCGGGAGAGGCCCTCGATGTCGACGGTGACCGCGAGGCCGGAGTCGGCCAGGCGCGTGGCGATCTGCACCTGGTGGTCGTCGACGTGCTCGCCGAACGAGGCGCGGCGCGGAACCAGGATCGGCACCCGGCCCTGCTCGATGGCGCTGAGCGCGGTGCCCACTCCCCCGTGCGCGATGACGACGTCGGCCGCCTTCATCGCGGCGTTGAGCTCGTCGTGCGGCACGGAGTGGCGGCCGTCGATCCCGAGCCCGGAGACGTCGTTCGCTCCGGTCTGCCAGAGCACCTCCACGCCCTCGAGCAGCGGCGCGAGCGCGGCGAAGAAGCGGGGGAACGGGTAGCCGTCCTGCGTGCCGACCGAGACCACGGCGCGGCGGATCGGCTGCGGGACGACGTCCTCGACGCGGTAGGTGTCGAAGATCGAGCCGCCGAAGCTCCAGCGGTCGTCGGCCCAGGAGCGGTACTGGGTGTAGGTCGAGACGGCGGGGACCCGGGCGAGGATCCGACCGGTCATCGACGGGCCGAGCACGCGGGCGGCGCTCTCGATGTAGTGCGCGGGGATGCCGCGCGAGGCCGCGAGCGGCAGGAAGGAGAGGGCGGGGCTGGCGCCGGTGCTGAAGACGGCGTCGAAGGACCCGCGGGCCAGCAGGGAGCGGCCGATCATCGCGTTGCGGAGCACCGGCACCACGGCGCGGGGCGGCGGATCGGCGAGGTGGGTCACGCGCCGGTCGGCGAGGAGGGTGCGGCTGAGGGCGCTGTCGACGGTCGCCCAGTGCTGCTCCTCCGGGTCGACTCCGAGGAGCCCCGAGAGGGCGAACATCTCCTTGAGATGCCCGCCGCCGGAGCAGACGAAGAGATACGAAGCCATACGCGCCTTCACTGGTGATGATCGAGATAACAGGCGTGTGGATGATCGATCGTCCGCCGAGAACGACCCCCCGGTCCCTGGTGCAGAAGTCGCCCGATCATAGCAGGGAGGGTCTCCGAGGGGCACTTCTCTGAGAGAACTGTTCACCTCGCCGGAAAGCGATAGGGGCTCATTCGACAGGCGATATCCGCTCACTTCTCCGGAGGGTGGAAAGCGATATCCGCTCGACTCGGGGATGGTCGGGAACGCTCATCGAGCGCTCGATACCGGACTGGCCGATTCCCGTCGATCACCTGCACCGCACGGGCCGCGCGCGTAGCGTCGGACCACCGGCGCAGAGGCCGGTCGACCCAGGAGGAGCGCCATGAGCGACAACGAGCAGAACAGCCCCGTGATGGACGGAGCCGAGGACGCCAGCAACGACGAGAAGCTCGGCGGCCTGATCGACCAGGTCGAGCACGACCACGGAGCCGAGGGCGCCGGCGCGATGGCCGACGCGCTCCGCGACCGCGCCGACGAGACCGACACCGAGATCACCGAGGAGTCGGACGCGTCCGCCCCGGTCGAGGACAGCGGCACCGCCCAGGTCTGAGCGACGGGGCCCGGAGGACGACTCCGGGCCCCGCTCCCTGATCGCTGGGGAGAGCGGTGGGCCCTCCGGATCGCTCGTCAGAGCGGCCCGGCGAGCGCCGCCCGATGTGCACCGGAGCGGCTCGGTGAGCGCCGCCCCACCCCCAAAGCCCTGTTTGACGGTGCGGGAGCCGCCGGTCACCATGGCCGCATGTCCTCTCTCGACGAGCTGCGCGCCACCGCGCATCCGATCCGCCTCCGCCTGCTGTCCCTGGTGACGGGAGCGGCGATGAGCGCCGCGGAGGCCGCCCGCGAGCTGCAGCTGTCGCAGGCGACGGCGAGCTACCACTTCCGCGTGCTGGAGCGCGCCGGGCTCGTGGCCGTCGTCGAGACCGTGCGCCTGCGGGGCGGCGAGGCGAAGAGGTACCGGCACGAGGCCTCCGGAAGGCCCTTCGACGTGACGGCGTCCGTGGACGCAGGGCCGGAGGAGGAGCGGGACCTGCACCTCGAGGCCCTGATCGAGGAGCTCCGGCGGCGCTCGTCGAGCCGGGCGGACGGTCCTCAGCTCTCGACGGACGCGGAGCTCTGGGTCGACCCCGAGGTCTGGCGGCGGGTGGTGCGGCACGTCGGGGAGGCGTCCGCGCTGCTGCACGCGGCGGCCCGGCCGCCGAGGACGCCCGGGACCGCGCCGGTGTCGATGACGACCGCGATGTTCCCGCTCCGCCGGCCGTGACCCGCGACGGGCGCGGGCCGCTGACGCACGGGCCTCTCGCGCACGGCCCCTTCCGCTGGCTCCTCGCCGCCCGCACGACCGGCGTCCTCGGCAACGCCGTCGCTCCGATCGCCCTGGCCTTCGCCGTGCTGGACCTGACGGGCTCGCCGACGGACCTCGGACTCGTCGTCGCCGCGCGCTCCCTCGCCAACGTCGCCGTCCTGCTGCTCGGCGGCGTCCTCGCCGACCGGATCCCCCGCTCCGTGATCCTCGTCGGCACCTCGCTCGCGGCGGCGGCCACTCAGGCCGCGGTCGCCGTGACGGTGATCACGGGGACGGCGACCGTCCTGGCCCTGGTCGTGCTCAGCGTGCTCAACGGCGCCGTCGCGGCGATGAGCCTGCCCGCCGCGGCCGCCCTCGTCCCCGAGACGGTGCCGGTCGGCGAGCTCCGCCCGGCGAACGCCCTGCTCCGCCTGGGCCTGAACGCCGGGAGCATCGTCGGCGCCTCGGCCGGGGCCGCGCTCGTCGCACTGGTGGGTCCCGGGTGGGGGCTGGCGGTCGACGCCGCGGGCTTCGCCCTGGCCGCGGTCCTCTACTCCCGTGTGCGGCTGCCGCGGACGGTCCGCTCGGGCCCGGGCGCCTCCGTCCTCGCCGACCTCCGCGAGGGGTGGCGGGAGTTCACGAGCCGGCGCTGGGTGTGGATCGTCGTGGCGCAGTTCACCGCCGTCAACGCCGCGTTCGTCGGCGCGACCACGGTCCTCGGCCCGGTCGTCGCCGACCGGTCCTTCGGCCGAGCGGCGTGGGGACTCGTGATCGCCGCGCAGACCGTCGGCCTGGTGATCGGGGCCGTGATCGCGCTGCGCTGGCGGCCCCGCCGGGCGCTGGGGGCGGGCGTCGCCCTCATGGCGGTGACGGCCGTCCCGGTCGCCGCCCTCGGGATCCTCCCGGCGCTCCCCGCCCTCCTCCTCGCCTTCGCCCTCGGCGGAGTCGCGCTCGAGATCTTCGCCATCGCCTGGGACCAGTCGCTGCAGACCCACGTCCCCCGCGAGGCGCTCGCCCGGGTCTACTCCTACGACATGGTCGGCTCCTTCCTCGCCGTGCCGCTCGGGGAGGCGCTCGTGGGCCCGCTCGCCGACCTCGTCGGGCTCGACCGCACCCTGCTCGGCTGCGCCGCGGTCGTCCTCGTCGCCTCGCTCCTCGCGGCCTCCAGCAGGAGCGTCCGCGGGGTGGGCACGGACCGTCCGCGGCCGCAGACGCTCTAGCGCGTCACGGGAGGCGCGGGTGCGCAGGAAGGGGCGCACCACCCGGAGCCCGGGGGGAAGCAGCTCCAGGACGCCGTCCCAGGTGGCGGGGACGTCGGGGAAGCCGTGCACGAGCACGAGCGGAGTGCCGTCCACCGGTCCCTCGTCGAGGTAGTGGACGTCGGTGAAGCGCGTGGACAGGACGCGCGCACCCGTCCCCTCCTGCTCCGGCCCGTCCGAACGGGAGTGCCGCGGCCCGCTCACGGGCGGTAGAGGGAGTCGACGGGGACCTCGCGGCTCGAGCCGTCCCGGGTGGTGATCGTGACCGGGCCGGCGGGCCCGGCGGCGAGACCGTCGGACGAGGGCCACCAGGCGGTCCAGGAGCCGCCCTCGAGGGTCGCGACGACCGGCTCGACGCCGGCCTCGTTCAGCACCACCGATTCCACGTCCGCGCCCGCGAAGCCGACCGCGTAGATCAGAGCGGCGTCCCCTTCTCCGAAGGTGCCGGCCGAGCTGAGCTGGACGGCGTCCGCGGCGAGGGGGCCGGCCGGTGCGGCGTCCGCCACCTCCCACATCCCCGCGCCGTTCCCGGCGCTGAGGCAGTAGTAGAGGGAGTCGTCGAAGCGGTAGATCATCGAGGCGGCGTCGCCGCGCGCGTCGAGGTGCGAGACCTCCGCCGGCCCGGCCTCGCCGTTGGGGCTCTGCAGGTTCGTCGCGCACCACTGCGTCGCCGACTGCCCGAGCTCGGAGCTCGGCAGGATGCGCTCGGGGATCGCGGTCCAGGAGGCGAGCACCGCGCGGTTCAGCCCGACGGAGCCGGTGCCGGGGATGAGACCCGGGACCACGACGATCACCGCGGCTGCGGCGGCGGCGGCCAGGAGCACGGTCGCCGCGCCGGCGACGGCCCAGTCGCGGGGGCGGAAGAAACAGGGAGCGGCCGCGTCCTCGCTGACCAGGATCTCGCCGAGGAGCGCGTCCCGACGTGCGGCCTCGGCAGCGGAGAGAGGGGTGCGGGGCTCGGCGTCGTGCGCGCGGAGCAGGTCGAGGAGCTGGTCGGTCATGAGAGGGTCCGTTCTGCCGTGCCGGAGAGGAGGGTGGAGTCGAGGGGGCGAGCAGCGCCGCCAGCCGCCGCTTCGCGCGGGTGAGCCGCATCGCGTAGGCGGCCCGGGAGCAGCCGAGCACCTGCGCCGCCTCGGCCTGCGGGAGGTCCTCCCACACGTGGAGGGCCAGAGCCTCCTGCTCGGCGAGGGGCAGCCGCTTCCACGCGCTCGCCAGGTCGAGGCGGTCGCCGACCGACGGGTCGGCCTGCTCCTCCGGGGCGAGGGTCCCGATCCGCACGGCCTAGCGCCTGCCGGCGGTTCTCGCCGCGGGCGGCGTTGAGGATCGCGTGCCGGGCGGTGCCGAACAGCCAGGGCCGCACGTTCTCCGGCAGGTCCTGCCGGCGACGCCAGGCGGCGAGGAAGGTCTCGCCGACGATGTCGTCGACCGTCGCGGCGGGAGCGCGGCGGCGGACGAAGCGGAGCAGGTCGTCGAAGTGGGCGCGGTACAGCTCGGAGAAGTCGTCTCGGGAGCGGATGCTCATGGTTCCCCTTTCGCGGAGTCACAGGTACATGTCCGGCTGCGGCGGCGCTGCAACATCCGTGTCGGCGGGAGTCCCGCTGGGGCGGTGGCCGCGGCGTCCTGCGCGGCGCTCCGTGTCCGGGCAGGATCCACCGCGCGGGGGAGGTCCTGCGAGCGGCAGGCGGCGATCCGCATCGACCGCACGCCGGAGAGGAGGGGCCCTCGGCGGGTGGCGGGCTGTCGGAGGGAGCAGCGGACGCGCGGTCATCCCCGAGGCGCACCGGACGCGACTCCCGGACGACGCACCGGACTCCTCCGGCCCGGGACTCTGGCAGAACGCCGCCGAGCCTCTGCTCCCGGCGCCCGTCCCGCCCCAGGAGACCCTCGTGAACCGCGCCCTCGCCCTCGCCGCCGCCTCAGCCCTCGTCGTCGTCGACGTCGTCGCCGCCGACCAGCGCGCCGCTGACGCCCGATGACCGGCTCCGGGAAGCCGGCCGGCGATCAGGCTCCGCTCCGCCTCGCGCTCGTGCACGTCGACTTCTGGTCGGCCGTGAAGCTCTCGTTCCTGCTCGGCCTCGCGCTCGCGATACTCGGCCTCGTCGCCGTCCTGGTCGCCCATCCGCTGCTCGTGCACTCGGACCTCTTCACCCAGGCCGACACGCTCCTCGGGCAGGTCGTCGGCGATCAGATCGACCTCGACGCGATCCTCTCGCTGCCGAACGTGCTGGGCTTCGCGCTCGTCGGAGCCGTGCTGAACACCGTCGTCGCCACCGCCCTGGGCGGGGTGGGGGCGCTGCTCTTCGGATCCGCCGCCGCCCTCGCGGGCGGGCTCCCGGTCGGCCTCGCTCGGCAGTGAGGGGCTCCGCTCCGACTAGGCCGCGAGCCCTCCCTCGGGAACCGGGGACGGACGGTCGTCACCGAGGAGCGGCGCCTGCTCGGGCTCAGCGGCGACGACCATGTCGCGCCCGGACGCGGGGGTGAGGAGCTCGCGCAGCCAGAGGCGGTTCACGGCGTGCAGACGGGGATGATCGAAGCGGTATTCCAGCACCACGTTCGGCTGCACGAGGATCGCGTACGAGCGCGGCTCCGACTCCTGCAGCGTCCTCCAGGTCAAGCGGAACGGCTGTCCCTGCTCCATCCGCGCGCGCACCGCGATCCGCCCGTGCGCGAGCGTCCGGTCCTCGAACTCGATCCGGCGCCGCCAGGCGCCGAAGATCAGCACTCCCACAGGGGCTCTCCTCATCGTGTCGGTCGAGCAGCCCGCAGAACGGCGGGGCGGCGGGCGCGAGGCTCGCAGGGCCGGACCGCCATCGGACGGTCCGGTCGTGGGGACCGGAGTAGAGGTGGGTCCGAGGCTGGTCCCTTCCCGGAGGTGTGCGGACGGAGTGCGCTCCCGCGTCAGTCGGCGAAGATCGCGCCGACCGGCTCGCGCTTCTCGGCCTGGAAGCGGTCCTCGGCGCGGCCGAGAGCCCAGTAGGCCGAGAGCGAGAGCGCCCGGCGCTCCACGCCCCACTCGTCCTGCAGGAGGGCCCGCAGCTGCTTCATCGCGGTGCGCTCGCCGTGCGCGAAGACCTCGAGCACGCCCTCGGGCCTCCGCTCGGCCCGGACGGCCGCGACCAGCGCCCGGCCGGCCTCGAGACCGCCGCGGTGCAGCCAGCGCACCTCCACTCCGGCCGGGGCGGGAAGATCGAGCTCGTCGGCGGCCGAGTCCACCTCGATCAGGACCAGGCCGCGCGCGTGCGCGGACATCCCCTCGAGGGCTGAGGCGATCGCCGGCAGAGCGGAGTCGTCGCCGAGCAGCAGGTGCACGACCTCGGGGTCGGCGCTCGGCGACCAGGCGCCGCCGGGCGCGGAGAGCGCGATCCGGTCGCCGGGAGCCGCGGCGAGCGCCCACGGTCCCGCCACCCCTTCGTCGCCGTGCACGACGAAGTCGACGGTGATCGAGCGCCGCTCGAGGTCGACCGAGCGGACGGTGTAGGTGCGGCGCACGGGCAGCTGCTCGGGGGCGACGCTCGCCCGGAGCGCGTCGAGGTCGAAGGGCGGCTGGAGGTCGGAGCCGCGCGGCGGGAGCAGGAGCTTCACGTAGCGGTCGGTCGCGGCGAGGCGCTCGGGGTCGGACTCGGCGAGGAACGCGTCGAGCCCGTCGCCGCCGAGGTGCACGCGGACCAGGTGGCCGGTGAGGCGCTCGGTCCGCAGCACGGTGAGCACGTGCTGGCTGCGGGCACGGCGCGGGCGGTCGGGGGACGGGGCGGCGTCGGTCATCCGTCCAGCATGCCTGGTCGTGCTCGGTGGGGGCCGAGCGCGGGCGCCCGCGCTCGGCCCCCACCGAGCACGACCAGGCA
>NZ_PSWK01000052.1:0-9003 GCF_002932735.1 Rathayibacter sp. AY1B7 | reverse complement strand
CCTCTCCCCTTGGCGCCCTCCGGCGCCTCTCCGCAGCCCCCCCGCCCCCGGGGGCGGGGGGGCTGCGGAGAGGCGCCGGAGGGCGCCAAGGGGAGAGGCCCGGTGGACCTCGGAGAAGAGCTCGCCGTGACTCGCAGGATCCGGCGCGACCTCCACCTCGAGGCCTCCGACGCCGCCAGCTGCACGGTTTGTTCACGGTAACAGGGCGTCTGCGCAAACTCAACGGCCCCCGTGAGCGGGGGTGGCATCACTTCACGGCGCCTGCGGTCCGCGCGGTCGCTTTCGTCACGGAGGAAGGATCCGCGGCGCCCCGTGGAACGGCGCAGGCGACGTGGGCCGGATCGGACGTTCGTCGTGAGTCGTGATCAGCACCGCCGTCCCGAGCCGCCGTCCTCTTTCTTCCACCGCCGCTCGCGCCTCCGCCGCCGCTGTCAAGAGGGGAGAGACGGTCCGCGCCCCTCGCCTAGGGTGCCGGGATGCCCCGCACCCGGACGTCCCGCGCCGCCCTCGCCTGGCGGGAGGCGGTCACCGGCTCGCGCCTGATGCTCGCTCTCAAGACGGCGCTGGCGGTCGGCATCGCCTGGGCCGTCGCGCCGCTCGCTCCCGGAGTCGCGGAGCAGTACCCGTACTACGCGCCGCTCGGCGCCCTGGTCAGCATGTACCCGACCCTGATGGGCTCGGTCCGCACCGGACTGCAGACCCTGCTCGGCCTGGCGGCGGGGATCGGGCTCGCCGCCCTCGTGGTGGTCACCGTCGGCCCGACCTGGTGGACGATCCCGCTCGTCGTCGGGATCGGCGTGGTCCTCTCGGGGACGGGGTGGTTCGGCGCAGGCCGCGAGTACGTGCCGATGGCGGCCCTCTTCGTGCTGATCATCGGCGGGGCCGACGCCGAGGACTACTCCCTCGGCTACCTCGTGCAGATGGCGGTGGGCGTGGTGGTGGGGCTGCTGGTGAACGTGGTCGTCGCCCCCGGGCTCACCGTCGAGGCGGCCTCCGCCCGGGTCGACGCGTTCCAGCGCGAGCTCGCGGAGCACCTGCGCCAGCTGGCCGCCGCGCTCGAGGAGACGTGGCCACCCGAGCACGAGGCGTGGGCGCGCAACGGCGAGGAGCTGGCCCGGACGGCGGAGGAGGTCCGCGCGGCCCTCGCGGACGCGGACGAGAGCCGCAAGGGCAACCCGCGCGCGCTGCTGCACCGGCGCGACTCCCGGCCCGACCACCTCCGCCTCGAGACGCTCGACGCGATCCTCTTCCACGTCCGCGATCTGAGCGGCGCCCTCGCGGACACCATCTGGGAGCGGCCGGGCGCGCTCCCGTTCGATCCGGCGCTCGGCCCGCCGCTGAGCGAGGCCTGCCGGGCGGTCGCCGACGCGATCGACCGCGACGACGCCGGCTCCCCCGCCGCGCACCGGGCGATCGGGGGCGCGGCCCGCGCGATCCGGCACCTCGTGCAGGTCGTCGACGAGCGGACCGCCGCGACCTCCCGGACCCTCGGTCCCGGCGTCCTCGCGGCCATGCACCTCCGCCGCGTCCTGGTGCGCCTGCAGCACGACGGCGCGGAGCCGCAGGAGGAGTGAGGTCTGGCGCCTCCCGTCCCATACTGATATGGTGATGGGACATCAGGAGGACGGGGACGACGTGGAGCGGACGGTGACGACGACGAGCCTCCGTGGTCGCACGCCGGAGCGGGCGACCACGGAGGCTCACCTGGCCTTCGGGCAGGCGCTACTCGCAGACGAAGAAGGCGACCTCCACGTAGCCCATCGTCTGCGAACGGGTGTCGACGTCGGAGTTCTCGACGGTCACGCCGGACGCGGCGAAGCTGCTGCCTCCTGCGCCCGTCGACGCGTTGGCCGCGTAGGAGCCGCCACCCCGCACCCACAGGGACGTGCCGCCGCCGGCACCGCCGAAGTAACCGCCGCCGCCACCACCGGACGCATAGGTCACCTGGCGGCTCGCGTTCGTCCTCGCTGCGCCGGCACCGCCGTCGCGCCCGGAGCCCGGGCTGCCGAGAACCGTCTCGGTCACGTTGACCGTCGTCACACCGGGCTGCCCCGGCCCGGTCTGGCTTCCGCCGGTGCTCGGGGCCTGCTCCGTGGAGCCGGTGCTGCTGTCCGCGCGCGAGACGGCGCTGTCGTAGCCGGAGCCGCCGACGGGACCGCCGGACCCCGCGTTCGGCCCGACGCGGGCGGACCGGGTGAAGTCGTTCGAGGTGAAGCCGGCTGCGCTACCGCCGCCGCCGCCCGCGATGACGAGCAGGGAGCCCGCGGCGGTGATCCCGCTGGCCCCGCCCCCTCCTCCGGAGCCGATGTAGCCCGGAGTGCCCGGAGCCCCGCCGTTGCCGAGCCCCCGGCCGCCGGCCTGGTTGCTGCCGCCCGAGCCCGCGGTGATGACGATCTCGGACGCTCCGCCGAGCGCGTCGACGGGGATGGTGCCCGTCACCCGCGCACCGGCGCTGGTGACGTCCGACCCGGTGCGGACGCCGCCGCCGTCTCCGCCGACCGCCGTGAAGCGGACCCACTGGGTTCCCGCGGGCACGGGGATCGTCCGGGCCGCGAGCGCGGTGGTCGAGGTGGCGTCGATGCGCTGCGCGTCCTGCAGGGCGCACTGGGGGGCGGTCGAGGCCGACGCCATCGGAGCGGCGATCGAGGCGGCCACAACAGGAATCGCCCATGCGGCGCCCTTCACCACGGTTCGGCGCTGGGTCAGACGATCGGGGGCGCCGGTCGGCGTGCTGGTGTCTTCGTTCTGCATCGGAGTCCTTCTGTCATCGTGCACCCCTGGGTATCGGGGGCAGAGTCGGGTGAGAGGCGCGGGAGGATGCCCGTGCCGCTCCGACAGAGTCGCCTGCTCCGCGACGGGGCACGCCGCTCGAGGCCGCTCTGGCGCGAACCTGCCCAGAGGCGGCGCGCCGCGCCTCCCGCGCCTCATCCTCAGCAGCTTCTCCGCACCGCCGACCAGTCGTGCACGACGTCGCAGATGCCCCGTCGGACTCGCCGATACGGACCCTCCGAGCGGGCGGCCCGACTCGCGAGCACCCCGGACCGAGCGGCCCGGAGAGCCCGCGACGGGCGAGCGCAGCACCCGACGTCAGTCCGGCGCCGGCCCGCGACGGCCGAACGGGCAGCCCGGCGTCAACCCGGCGTCACGCCCCGACGGCCGAACGGCCAGCCCGGCATCAGCCCGGCGTCAGCCCGCGTCGGCGAGCAGCGCCTCGCGGTCGAGCCGCTTCGCGTAGCAGCGCGCGCTCGGCTCGTCGCCCCAGTAGCCGTAGCCCGCGATCGGGTCGTAGCCGGCGCTCGCGTAGAGCGCCATCGCCTCCGGCTGCTCCGTGCCGGTGACCAGTCGGAGCAGCTCCACGCCCTCGCGGGCCGCCAGCCGCTCGACGCCGGCGAGCAGCACGCGGCTGAGCCCGCGGCCCCGCGCGGCGCTCACCACGAACATCCGCTTGATCTCGCCGATCCCGTCCTCGACCGCGAGCGCCACGCAGCCGACGAGCCCGCCGTCGACCTCGAGCAGCAGGGTCGGAGCGTCGGCGGGAGGGCGCGGACCGGTGTCGTCGCCGCCGTAGCGGGCGAGGAGGTCGGCCTCCTGCAGGGCGAAGAGGTCCGTGGCTGCCGGGTCTCCGGCCGTGGTCTCGATCAGGCGGTGCACGGCACGATGCTACGGCGCGGCGGCGAGCCCCGCGGCGATCCCGGTCAGCTGCTCGAGCACGGCCCGCACGGCCGAGCGCTCCAGCGTCTCGGGCCGGGCGAGGCAGTCGATGTGGCGGCCGAGCCCCGGGATCCCGAGCGGCCGCAGCACCACCTCCGGCGTGCGCCGCAGGTCGGTCGTGTACCGCGGCAGCAGCGCCACGCCGTCGCCCGCCGACACGACCGCCGCCGCGACCAGGAAGTCGTTGATCCGGTGCGGGATGCGCGCGTCGCCGCCCGCGAGGACCGCGATGGCGTCGATCGCCCGTTCCAGGGGGAAGCCCTCGTGCACCGCGACCCACTCCTCGTCGCGGAGGTCGGCGGGACGGACGACGTCCTTCGCGGCGAGCGGATGGTCGCGCCGCAGCGCGAGGTCGAGCGGCTCGAAGAGGAGGGGCGTGGAGCGCACGGTCCCGGGCCACTCGGCGCTGCCGGCGAGCCGGTGCGCGACGACCAGGTCGTGATCCGCGGTCAGCCCGGCGAAGGCGCTCTGCGCCACGTCGAAGTCGGCGAGCGCGACGCCCGGCCGACCCGGTGCGCGCAGCGCCTCCAGCAGCGGGCCGAACATCGCCAGCCCCGCGCTGTGGAACGCAGCGACCGAGACGGTGCCGCTCGGCTCCCCCTCGAAGTCCGCGACCGCCCGCGCCGCGCGCTCGAGCGCCACCTCCACCTCGACCACGGCGGCCGCGAGAGCGCGGCCGGCGGGGGTCAGCGCGGTCCGGCGCCCGTCGCGGAAGGTCAGCGCCGTCGGCGTGCGGCGCTGCAGCGCGCTGATCTGCTGCGAGACGGAGGAGGGGGACACCCGCATCGCGGCGGCGACGGCGGCGATGCTCCCGCGCTCGCCGAGCTCCCGCAGAGCCCTGAGCTGTCCGAGTTGCATGAGCTCCAACTTACGCGTCGGCGAAGAAGATGCAGTCTTGTCCTGCGGGTCTCCGTGCCGCCACGATGAGCCGTGCGCGCTCTCCTCTCCCGCTTCCGGGTCGACCTCCTCCTGCTCGTGGTCGCCGCCTCCTGGGGCTCGACCTACTTCGCGGCGAAGGAGCTCGTCACCGACTCCAGCGTGATGGCGCTGCTCGGCTCGCGGATGACCCTCGCCGCCCTGTGCCTGGCCGTGATCGTCGCGGCGCGGCGGCACCGGATCACCGCGGCGGAGTGGCGGGTCGGCGTGACCATCGGGGCGCTGCTCGCGACGATCTTCGCGCTCGAGACCTACGGCATCGCCGGCACCTCCGCCACCAACGCGGGCCTCATCATCAGCCTGACGATCGTGATCACGCCGATCCTCGACTCCGCCGTCTCGAAGCGCCGCCTCCCGGGCCGCTTCCTGCTCGCATGCCTCGTCGCGGTCGTCGGAGTCGCGCTGCTCGCGGGCAACGGCGCCCTCCGCCCGCTCTCCCCCGGCGACCTGCTGATCCTCGGCGCCGCCGTCGTGCGGGCCGTGCACGTCACGTCGATGCACCGCCTCTCGGCGCGGGCGCCGATGGACTCCCTCCGCCTGACCACGGTGCAGCTCGGCACCTGCGCCGTCGTCTTCAGCGCCGCGTCGCTCGTCGTCGGCGTGCCGATCCCCGAGTACGTCGCGGGGCTCGACCCCGTGGGCACCGGCCTGTTCCTCTACCTCGTCCTGGTCTGCACCGTCTTCGGCTTCCTCGTGCAGACGTGGGCGGTCCGCCGCACCTCCCCCTCCCGCGTCAGCCTCCTGCTGGGCACCGAGCCGGTGTGGGCCGCGGTCGTCGGAGTCGCGCTCGCCCGCGACCCGATCGCGCCGGTCGGCTTCCTCGGCATCGCGCTGATCCTCGCGGGCACGGCCTGGGGCCGCTCCCTCGAGCAGCGGACGGCGCCCGACGCGCCGACCGCGGCGGCCGCTCCGGAGGCGCTGCTCGCCCCCGAGCCGGAGGACGAGCAACGGCGTCCCGTCGAGCGGTAGCCGGGTCAAGGGACTCGCGTGCGGCGCCCCGATGTGGGGGAATCGGATCGGGAGGCGTCCGCCGCGGGCGCCGCCGGAGGAGGATCCATGTCGCTCAGCGTGCTGTTCATCGGCGGGACGGGCATCATCAGCGCCGCCTGCGTCCGCGAGGCGCTGCGGCTCGGCCACGACGTGACCGTGCTGAACCGGGGGCGGACGTCGCTCCGCCCGCTGCCCGAGGGCGTCCGCGAGGTGCAGGCCGACGGCCGCGACCGCGACTCCGTCACCGCCGCCCTCGGCGACCGGAGCTTCGACGCCGTGATCGACTTCGTCGCCTTCACTCCCGAGCACGTGCAGCAGGACATCGACCTGTTCGCCGGCCGCACGGGCCAGTACGTCTTCATCAGCTCGGCCTCGGCCTACCAGAAGCCGCCGCGCAGCGTCCCGGTCACCGAGTCGACTCCGCTCCGGAACCCCTACTGGCAGTACTCCCGCGACAAGATCGCGTGCGAGGACCTGCTCGTGGCCGAGTACCGCGCGAGCGGCTTCCCGGTCACGATCGTCCGCCCCTCGCACACCTACGACCGCACCGCGCTGCCCGTCGACGGAGGCTGGACCGTCGTCGACCGGATGCGCCGCGGCCAGGAGGTGGTCGTCCTCGGCGACGGCACCTCGCTCTGGACACTCACGCACGCCGACGACGTCGCTGTCGGCCTGGTCGGCCTCCTCGGCGCCTCCGCCGCGATCGGCGAGGCCTTCCACATCACCGGCGACGAGACGCCGACCTGGGACGAGATCCACCGCTGCCTCGCCGCGGCGGCCGGAGTCGAGCCGCGCCTCGTGCACGTCGCCTCCGACGCGATCGCCGCCGCCGACCCCGAGCTCGGTGCCGGGATCATCGGCGACAAGGCGCACTCGATGGTGTTCGACAACGCGAAGATCCGCCGCCTCGTCCCGGCCTACTCCCCCTCGGTGCGCTTCAGCGACGGCGCCCGCGAGATCGTGGAGTGGTACGACGCCGACGAGTCGCGCCGCGTGGTCGACGAGCGGATGAACGGCCTGTTCGACGCGCTGATCGAGCGGTACCGGCCGCGCCCGCTGTGAGGGTCGGGCGGAGGGGGTGCGCGAGTCCGCCGGCTCCGCCCCTCCCGGCCGCTGCACCCGGCCCGGCGCCTCCGACCGCTCCACCTGCGCCGGCGCCCCCGCTCAGCCGATCGGCTCGAGCCGCACCAGGAACCCGCCCGGCACTCCCGGCTGCAGCTCCTGGTACTCGGACGGCACGCGGTAGGAGCCCTCGCCGACCGCGGTCACGGTGAAGGCGTCGTCCGTGCGGGTCCCCGCGAGGAAGACGGTGTAGACGTCTGTGCCGTCCTCGGTGGTGCGCTTCCCGGCCGCCGCGCCGACCCAGCGATGCCCGCCCGGATCGGCCGTCGCCGTCTCCCCGAGGGTCGCGTCGATCGCGGCCGGGTCGACGCCCACGGTGCCGATCCCGTCCTGGCACTCCCGCCAGACGCCCGTGAATCCCGGGTCGGGGTCGGAGTAGCAGAACATCATCGACCCGTCGGGCGCGACGTGCAGGTCGCCGTAGCCGCCGACCACCGGCCCGGAGACGGGGGCGGCCGTGGGCCCGGTCGTCGGCTCGGGGTCGGCCGGCGCGGTGCACCCGGCGAGCGCGAGGACGAGCACCGCCACCGCTCCCGCTCGCCACCTCATGTGCGCAACCTACTGGAGCCGCGCCCCCGCCCGTCCGTGTGCCGAGCCGGGAGTCCGCCGGGAGGCGGCCCGCCCTCAGACCAGCCGGCGGCCGCTGAAGCGGTCGACGGGGGCGTCGTGCCGCATCGCCCGCTCGTACATCCGCCGGAACGGCTCGGTGAGCACGCCGTTCGTGCGGTCCAGCGAGTCCTGCCAGGCCACGATCTCCCCCAGCTGCGCGGCGAGATCCGCACGGAGGGCCGCCTCGTCGACGGCGGTCGAGACGCCCTTCGAGACGACGACCCGGCCCGCGACGATCACGGTGTCGATCGACGAGCCGTTCTCGGAGTAGACGAGCTGGTTCTCGAGCCGCTGGCGCGGGGTGAAGTTCAGCGTCTCGAGGTCGTAGACGACGAGGTCGGCCTGCTTGCCGACCTCGATGCTGCCGGTGACGTCGTCGAGCACGGCGCTGCGCGCGCCTCCGATCGTGCCGGCGGTGAGCACCTCGGACACGGTCGGCCAGGTGGCGATGTCCGGATCCGTGACCTTGTGCAGGAGCGCCGCGGCCTTCACGACGTCGAGCATGCGCGGCGAGTCGCTGCTCGAGCAGCCGTCGGTGCCGAGGCCGAGGTTCACGCCCGCGTCGTGCAGCGCGCGCCACGGGGCGATGCCCGAGCCGAGCTTGAGGTTCGAGATCGGGTTGTGCGAGACGGACGTGCCGGCGGCGGCGATCCGCTCCATGTCGGAGTCGGTGAGCCAGATCCCGTGGGCGAAGGTCGTGTTCGGGGAGAGCGCGCCGATCCGCTCCATGTACTCGACCAGGGTCGAGCCGTAGGACAGCTCGCCGGTCACCAGCTGCGTCTTCGTCTCGAGGACGTGGATGTGACACTCCGCCCCGTGCTCGAGCGCCAGCTCGGTCGCCCCCACGAGCAGCTCGGGCCCGCACCGCTGAGGAGCGGACGGGGCGACCATGTAGCGCAGCCGCCCGCCTCCCCTCCCGTGCTGGGTCGCGAACGCCTCGCGGCTGAAGGCGAGGTAGCCCTCGGTCGTCGGGCGCGACGCCGACCGCGCCTGATCGAGGATCTCCGCCGGCACGTACTCCTCGAGGAACGGCATCGTCTCGTGGAAGGGCCTGCTGATCACGTGGCCCGAGATGTTGGCGCGGACTCCGATCTCGTCGTACGCGTCGAAGACCGCGGCGAGCTGCTCCGCGTCCTGGTCCGGGTTCTCGAGCACGTCGTCGACCAGGGTCGTGACCCCGGCCTTCAGCGATTCGAGGGCGAAGAGCGACGAGCGCAGCCGCACCAGATCCGGAGCGACGCGGCTGTTCCCGAGGATCGGGTACGACAGCAGCATCCACAGCTCGAGCGGCAGGTTGTCGTAGCGGCCCTTGTAGAGGTACTCCCACGAGTGGGTGTGGGCGTTGACGAAGCCGGGGACGACCAGGCGGTCGCGCCCGTCGATCACCTCGTCGCCCGGCTCGGGGACGAGGCCCGGGCCGATCGCGACGATCAGCTCGTCGACGATGCGGATGCTCGCCGTGATCGGGACGGCGCCCGAGACCGGGTCCATGGTGATCACGGCGGCGTCGGAGAGGAAGAGGGGCATGGCGGTTCCGTTCGTGGTGCGGCTGCGCTCGTCGCTCTTCGCCCTCGAATCGCTGAAGGCCGGGGTCACGACCCTGGTCGACGACGTGCTCGAGAACCCGGACCAGGA